>JAZTWE010000025.1:0-29214 GCA_045635705.1 Candidatus Enterousia sp. | reverse complement strand
ATATCTATAAGTATGTATAAAAATATAAGATATTTTTATTTAATAGAAATTTTATTTTTATTTGATTTTGCGTAATAAATGTTGGCTAACAACAATAATTGCCGTCATTCCCGCGCAGGCGGGAATCTATTGCCCCGCAGGGACTTTGTTAATCTAGTGTGTATCCATTTGCAATTAAAACTTCGTTGTATAAATCACACCAGTCAGGATTCTTTTGAATAATTAATCTGTATTTCCAATTGCGATTCCATTTTTTTAGTTGTCTTTCACGCAAAACCATGTGTTCAAGACAGTCTTGCCATTCGTAATAAACCAGTTTGTTAACATTATATTTTGATGTAAAGCCCTTTATTGCTTTGTTTTTATGCTGCCAAACTCGCCCAACTAAATCACTTGTTGAGCCAATATAAAGTGTTCCTAATGGACCACTTGCCATAATATAAACATATCCACCAGATTTCATAAACGAATTATAGTATTGAATATAACTTTGTTCAATAAAACTATATTTGTATAAAAAATCCCCGGCTTTTTTAATAAAAATGTTAAAAAAAGCCGGGAAAATTACAAAAAATCACGAACGAAAATCAAAGAAATATAAAATTAAATAAAAATATTAAAAAAACACCGGTAAACACCGGTGTTTTTTATAAAATAATATTACTTAATTGCGAACCTTAGTCGTCACATTTCTGTTCTTTGCCCATACTGCTTCGCCAGTACCTGGATAGATTGGATTTTCCTTGCCATACGATACTGTTTTAATTCTTTCTGGTTCGATACCATTGCTGTACAGAACGTGCGCCGCGTTACCCGCACGGAATGCACCCAACGCCAGGTTATATTCTGTTGAACCGCGTTCGTCGCAACGCCCCTGTAATGTCACATTGATTTCTGGGTTTAATTTCATGTACAACGCCTGTTGGTCCAGGTTTTCGTGTGCCGCACTAGAAATCTCTGCGGAATCAAACGCGAAAAATACCTGTTGATTTTCCAATTCATCTGGTACACTGGCACAAGCCGCTAATCCAAACAAGGCACAAAATAAAATAAATCTTTTCATTACTTTTATTCCTACATTTATAAAAAATCCGCCATCAAGATAACAGGCGGTCGGGGAGTTAGTAAATCAGTTTGCTCATGATTCTGTTGTTTTTGGGCAGGCCCTGTTTTATATCCAACAGCCCCCCGACTGAGTTCACAGTCAGGGATAAATAACGACACAAAATATAAGAACCTTTTCCTGTACAAAGGCACCTGTATTAACTTTATGCCGAGCAAACTTAGGGTCACTACACCCCCGAACCCATATCCCTATGGATTCACAGCAAATTATACATTAAATTTGATATTAAAACAACAGGAATTACACAAAAAAATAATAAAAATCATCGCGTGAAACTAAAATTAGAAACTGCTTTTTCAAAAATAGGCGTTTTTGCCGGTAAAACCCGGTTAAATTCATTGTCCAACAGTATTACATTTTTATCAAAATCATATTTTACACCGGGGGTACAAATTTGATACAGCGGGCTAAACCATATAATGGATTCTAATCCGTTTTTCTGAATTTTTACCCCAACTTGAAATTTTTTAACAGATTGCACACCACCGCGCCGCAACAGTGAAAACAATTTATCAATATCCATCGGACGACAGTACTGGGTTACGGCATATCGAAAAATATTGCCGTTATCTATATTTCTTAATAAATAGATATACTTTGCATCCATACCTTGATTTTATTATATAGAAATCAAGGTTTCCAGTTTATCGTTATATTTTTTTATATCTTCATCAACCGCATCAATTTCTGATTGTACATCTGCGCCGGACAATGCCTGGGCAATCAGTGACTTTTTTGTCTCACTTAATCTGGTCAGATGTCGTTGTATTTTCAGTGACACAATGTATTTTTCGGCTGACTTTGCATCCAAACTTAAATCAGGTGCCTTGGCATCAAAATCAATATTTAATGTACCTAAAAAATCCATATATTGTTCGGCCAGTTCCGGAAAAGAATTCACAATATACACCAGTGTATTTTTTGTAATCGCATCGATATCAGGCAGTTTAATGTTTTCTACTTTCTTTGGTCGTTTCCAACTTTGCCAGTTCTGGAATTTTCGCGTGTCGTATTCTTGGACATAGTGTTTTTTCAAATCGCTATCTGCGATTTTTTCAACCATCGAATCAATAAATTTTTCGGCCTGTGCGCGTCCACCGGGTGTTGAAACAATATAGTTTTTATTTGCCATTTCCCATAAAAAATCAGTCAAAGGTGTCGCGTTGTCGATAATTTTTCGCATTGCGTCCGCACCACCTGTTTTAAGGATTTCGTCTGGGTCCTTGCCACCGGTCACAAATGCAAATCGTACATCAGATGTATCACGCAGAAACGGCATAACAATTGCGCATGCGCGTCCCGCGGCCTTTTGTCCGGCACCGTCGCCGTCAAAGCAAAATGTAATATTGCGATTGGATTTACACAGCAATGCAATATGGTCTTCGGTCAGTGCGGTTCCCAATGGCGCGACTGTTTCTGAAAATCCGTTTACCTGCATCTGGATTGCATCAATTTGTCCTTCGACAACGATGCTGCGGTTTGCGCGATGAATTGCTTCGCGTGCAAAGTTTAATCCGAATACAGTCTTGCGTTTATGGAATATATCGGTATCAGTTGTGTTGATATATTTTGGTTCACTGCCGTCCAGGCTGCGTCCTGAAAAAGCGACAATATTTCCGCGCGCGTTAAATATCGGGAACATTAATTTATCGCGGAAAAAGTCATACATTCCGTAATCACCGCGGCGACATAAACCAGAATCAATCAAATGCTTTGAATTAGCGAATTTATTTGCAATGATATTGTTCTTTGGTGCGTACCCCAAACGGTATTTTTTTATCATTTCATCGGTAAATCCGCGCCGGCGAATATATTCCAATGCGTGCGCCCCATCTGGTGTAAACAGTTTTTCTGAATATGTTTGTGCCGCCTTTTCACATATATCAAACAATGATTCTTCGCGTTGGACAATGCGTGGGTCGCGTGGCTTGTAATCCGGCATTTTCAGTCCTGCCAAATTTGCCAGTTCTGTAATTGCGGCCTTGAAATCCATGTGATTATGTTTCATTGTAAACGATATAATATCGCCGTGTTCACCACATCCAAAACAGTGGTAAAATCCCTTTTCTTCATTTACCGAAAAACTGGGTGTTTTTTCATTATGAAATGGACAGCAACCCCAATAATTTTGCCCTTTGCGGGTCAGTGGCACAACGCGCCCAACAACATCCACGACCGACAGTCGCGCCCGTAATTCATCAGTGAAATTAGAATACGGTGTTGCCATTTATTACTTTTTAGCCTTTTTATTTATCAAATCAATCGCGGTTTCTAAATCAGGTTGTTCGCGCACAGAAACATTGACACGATTTGATGATATATACGCACCATATCGCCCAGTTGGGTAATAGTAAATCATTTTCTTGGTTGCTGGATTTTCGCCAATTTTTATTGGTTCTGCTTTTTTATTTGCATTTGCCAACAATTCGCGTGCGATTTCCAATGTTATTGTTTCGCTGGTATATTGCTTTGCCGCAACATTTTTTGCGCCATCGGTCACATAGGGTCCGAATTTACCAACACGAAATTCAATCCCGTCACCTAATTCAATCGCATCATTTGTTGACTTTACGGCAGAATCTGTGGCTTGTACAGATTTGTCAGTGTTTTTTAACTGTTGGGTGTAATCACAATTTGGATATTTTTCACAACCGATAAAGGCCCCAAACTTTGATAATTTTACCCCCAGTTTTCCACCACATTTTGGACATGTATGGTTATCGTCTGGGAACAAGTGTTTTTCCATATATAAATTCAACTCATCAATAATATCAGATGTCTTGATACCGCGTGCATCATCAATCATTTTGCTGGTTGGTGTCCAAAATGCTTCCAGTGCTGGTATTTTTTTATTCTTGCCATTTGAAACATCGTCCAGTGTATCTTCTGTCTTGGCGGTAAAGTTTACATCAACCAGTTCTGTAAAATATTTTGATAAATATCCTGCGATAATCCAACCACCGGTTGTTGGGTGAAAGCGGTGTTGTTTATCTTGTTCGACATATGCGCGGTCAACAATCGTTGACATAATTGTTGCGTATGTTGATGGGCGACCAATCCCCAATTCTTCCAGTTTTTTTACCAATGACGCTTCGGTGTATCGTGGTGGTGCCTGGGTAAAGTGCTGTTCAGGAACCAATTCCATAATCGTTATTTTATCGCCAATATTCATTGGTGGTAATTTAGATTCTTTTTTATCGTCGTCATCATCTTTGTCTTCGGTATAAACCTTCATAAAACCGTCAAAGGTTCTGGTTGTACCAACTGCGTGAAAAACAGCGACTTTGTTATCTGTTTCGATATCAGCGGCAACAGAATCGAATTCTGCATTTGTCATTTGGCATGCGATTGTACGCTTCCAAATCAGGTCATACAATTTTGCCTCGTCCCCACTAAGGTTTTTTGCTGGTGCATCAAAATGTGTAGGTCGAATTGCTTCGTGTGCTTCCTGGGCATTTTTTGATTTTGTCACATAAATATTAGGTTTTGCAGGAACAAAATTTTCACCGTATGTATTATTGATATACGCCCTGATTTCATTTACAGCATCCGCACTCAGGTTTGTTGCGTCTGTACGCATATAGGTAATTAACCCTTGTTCGTACAGTTTTTGTGCCGTACTCATTGTTCGTTTAGATGCAAAGTATAATTTACGCGCCGCTTCCTGTTGCAGGGTTGATGTTGTAAATGGTGCGGCTGGTTTACGCTGGGTCTTTTTCTTTTCGATATCAATAACCGCAGCACTAATTTCTGGTGTTCCAATTTTGCCCAAGATTTCATCAATCATAGATTTATTTTCAATAGTCATTTTTTCGATTTTCTGACCATTGAATTTATTCAGGTTTGCCTTGAATTCAGAATCTTGTACTTTGCACACTGATTCTAGTGACCAGTATTCCACAGGCTTAAACGCTTCGATTTCTTTTTCGCGGTCAACAACTAACTTTACAGCAACTGATTGTACGCGTCCTGCGGATTTTCCCAGGTTTCTGCGCCATAACAGTGGTGAAATTCCAAACCCGATTAAGTAATCCAACGCGCGACGAACCAGGTACGCATCAACCAAATTTTGGTCAATTTCGCGTGGGTTTTCGATTGCAGCCAATACAGCTTTCTTTGTGATTTCATGGAATGCGACGCGATAAACTTTTTTATCTTTTAATAACTTTTTGTTTTTCAAAATATCCAACAGGTGCCACGCAATGGCTTCTCCTTCGCGATCAGGGTCGCTTGCCAAATAAACAGCATCTGCTTTTTTCAGTTCATCAGTAATCAGTTTTATTTGTTTTTCTTTACCTGGCATAATTTGCCAGCGCATTTTAAAGTTATTTTCTGTATCGACACTGCCGTTTTCAGGAACCAGGTCCCGCACATGACCAACCGATGCGATAACACGCCACCCCGCACCCAGGTACTTTTCAATTGTTTTTGCTTTTGATGGTGATTCAACAATCAGTAAATTCATTTTTTTAACTTCCCCTCGCAGATAATTGTTGGTCTTTGTGTATATATGCGCTTTGGCACAGTCCAAACCCGAACATCAGTGATAACAAACTGCTGCCCCCAAACGACATTAATGGCAATGGTACCCCAACAGTTGGCATCAGTCCCAAAACCATAGAGATATTTATAAAGTAATAAACAAAAAAGTTCAACATAAAACCAAAACAGATTAACTGGCCAAATCGATTTCTGCACATTTTTGCGGCCCAAAACAATACGATAACAATTGTTGTATACAGCATTAACAGCAGCATTGCACCCAAAAATCCAAATTCTTCACCCAGCATTGTAAATATAAAGTCAGTTTGTTTTTCTGGTAAAAACGACTGTTGTGATTGTGAACCTTTCATATAACCTTTGCCCAGCATACCACCACTGCCGAATGCGATTTTTGCTTGGTTTATTTGATAACCTGAGCCCATCGCATCTTGGTCTGGGTTAACAAATGTGATAATTCGTTGTCTTTGATAGTCGTGCAGTCCTGCGAACCAAATAACCGGTGCCGCCATCAGCCCAAGAACAGCGGCAATAACAAACCATTTTTTGTTTGCCCCGACGATATAGAATATTCCAACCGTAATCATCCCCAGTGACAACGCGGTTCCCAAATCAGGCTGTGCCACAATTAGCCCGAACGGCACCAACAGCATTAACCCCGGTACTAAATATTTCTTGAATTGTGACAGTTCAACTGAATTCATCCATGCAAAGTATCGTGCCAACGCCACCACCAACGCGATTTTTATCAGTTCTGATGGCTGAATATGAAAGAACCCCAGGTTCAGCCATCTTTGTGCGCCCATACCCGTATGACCAACGAATGTCACCATAATAATCATAATCAGTGCAACCGCATAAATTAAATATGCAGACTTAATCCATGTTTTTATATTTGTAAATGCTGCGACAAAGAAAACAATAAATCCCAAAATAATCTTGGTCAGTTGTGATAACGCGTATGGTCGCCATGAACCACCACCGGCTGAAAACAGAACAACAATCGATATTGTTAAAACCAAACACATTGGCACAAACATTGACCATGAAAAACGGGACAGTTTTTCAGGAAATGTCATCATATTTGCATTTGAAACGCGTGTCTGTTTTGCCATTGTGGTTCCTATTTTTTACCTTGCAGCAATACCTTCATTGTTGCGGCTGCTGCGCGTGCCGCAGGCCCACTGCCCCCAGAATGTTCTGTGACTGCGCATACGACATATCGTGGGTTATCTGTTGGTGCATAACCGACGAACAGTCCGTGATTTCGCATATGCCATTTTAATTGTTCGTTGGTTAAAACACCGCTTTCGCGTTCTGCCTTGGAAATACTGCGAACCTGTGAAGTACCTGTTTTTCCGCCCATGCGTTTACCGTCAACATTAATTGCACTGCCAACGGCGGTACCACCTTTTTTCAGTACTTGTTCTAAACCAGCCATTACATATTTTATATTTTTGTCCTGCATTTTCAGTGATTCAAAATGCGGTTTTTCATTACTGTGTATCAGTCGTGGAACAACCTTTTTATTTGATACTGCGCGTGACAACATCACGGCCAGTTGCAAACAATTGGTCAGGATGAAGCCTTGGCCAATACCAGAAATAATTGTGTCACCATGTACCCAACCATATCCAATTTGTTTTTTCTTCCAGTATCTATCAGGCATAATTCCGGCCATTTCGCGGGACAATACCCCATCCATATATTTTTCATTCAACCCCAGTTTTAACGCCATTGCCTTAATCGCATCAATGCCAATGCGCAGTGCGATTTGGTAAAAGTAAGTATCGCATGAAAACTTTAATGCTTTTTCTAAATCGACCCAACCGTGTCCTTTGTCTTCCCAACAGTGGTATCGGCGGTCACCATAATCCCAGTGTCCCGGACAGAATATTTTTTCACTGGGACTCAGTGCGCCCGATTCAAGCGCGGCCAATGCCACAACAATTTTGAATGTTGACCCAGGTGGATACAACCCTTCGATTGTTTTATTCATAAATGGCTTTGCATAATCATTTAACAGACCTGATATATATTCTTCGCCATCGTCTTCGCGGAACAGGTTTGCATCAAAACTGGGGGCTGATACCATTGCCAAAATATCACCTGTTTTAATATCTAATGCGACACCACAGCCTGCCCTGTGCTGCATCAAGGCATCGTACAAGGTTCGTTGTGCCGCATCATTGATTGTTGTACGAATATTTTGTCCTGTGATTGGTGCGATAAATTGTGATTTATCTTCGCCAGTGACACGACCGATTGCATTTGTCACCATAACGGTTTGCCCCGGGATACCAGACATTTCATCATTAAATCTTTTTTCCAGCCCGGTTATACCCGTGGTTAAAAATGGTGCGTTCGGTACTGGTTTTTCAGGGTCGCCAACATAGCCAAAGATTTGTGCACCCGCAGGTCCCATTTCATAGACGCGGGTATAACCACTGTTTACATGTAATCCTGGCAGATTCTTGGCCTGTAACTTTGCCAATGTTCCCCAATCTGTATTTTCACTGACCAGTACAGGTTGAAATTTTCGTTGTTTTTTTATTTTTGCTTTGATTTTATCAACGCGTTTTGGTTTCAGTTTCAAATCCTGGGCAACAATGGTTAACAGGTCATCAATATTTTCTGCTTCTTCTGGCACGATATAGATTCTGTATGTTGGCGCATCGCGTGATATTGGTGTGCCAGACGTTGATAATATTTTTCCGCGTTCAGGCATATTGATTTGGATACGAAATGAATTCTTTTCGCTTTTTCGTGTGTATTCGCGATAGTTAAACAATTGCATTTGTAGCATACGCAAAACCAGTGCCGATGTCAGAACCGCCCCTGCGGTCAAGAACAATGCGCTGCGTCGGTCAAATGTGCGTGCGACTTCTGTGTCAATCATTTTCAATCCTTTTGATTAACACAGTTATTGGTACGTACATCGCAACTGTCCAAATATAAATCCATATTCCCTTGGCCAGGTTAATCCATGTCAGATTTGCAAATGTTTGTATCAGCAACGCCACGCCAAATATCGCACCAAACCCAACCAGTCCATTTTTATCCATGCGTGTAAAGTCGATATAATTTTGGAATCCGTTTACTGAATACACCAAACAATAAACCGCAGTCCAAAAAACAACAGTTGAAAAATTGTAATCAATTAAAAAGCAAATCAGAATTGCAAATATTACAAACCATGGCACTGGTCGCACAAAAGAATAATAAAATACCGGTATAAACGCCAAAATCCCCGCTGGGTTCCAAAATGGTGACGATAAACGCCACAGCCCAATTGTCAGTAAAAATGGGAATGCATTGCGCAGCCAAGAAATAATATTATGTTTCATCGATATTCATTACCCTTGTCAAACATCAATACAATAACGCGTGATATTTCACTAATTTGGGCAACTTTTACATCTGTATCGTCTTGCATTTCACCAATATTCAAACCGGCCGGCAGAACCCCACTGATATTACTGGACACCAATCGTATTCCCTGTGTTGGTTGAAATTCAGGGTCGCTAAAAAATTCCATTTTTGGTGTTGATGAACCGTTCCCGCGCAAGAACCCATATACTTCGGAACCGACGATACGCACCGCTATATTCGTATCAGAATCTGTCAGTGCCCGCACCCGTGCAAATTGTGGCGCAGTATCAATAATAATCCCCAACATCCGCATATCGGTTGTTGTGACAACCATTCCGTTTTCAATCCCGTCTGCATTTCCACGATTGATTATAAAAGTATTGTTGCCTAACGCGCTGTTATCGTGGATAATATCGGCAATTAACGATGTTCGTGGTTGGTCGTTTATAATATCCAGTTCGCGGTTTAATTTTTGGTTTTCTTTGATTGCGATTTCGCACTGTACCTTGGTTGCCAGTGCTGCATCCAGTCGTACGCGCAATTCCTCGTTTTCAGCGCGCAGATTTGATAATTCTGAAACATTGTCGATTGAATTTGCGACAACCCGAATTGGCCAAGTAATTACATCACCGACAAAGTGCGCCACAGGCAACACGATATGTGCCAGACCATTCATAATCTTGTAATCCGGCTTTGCAATCATCACATAAATAAACAAAATCGGCAAAATAGCCCCTGCGACCGCAGATTTAATCAGATTATATACCCTGGAAGATGTTTTTAATTGGCTCATCGGGCATACTTTAATGCTTAAAATCCGAACATTCAATAAAAACTTGATTTTTCCATTATTTATGCCAAAATAGCATTCAGTCAAACTGGCAAGGCATTGCCATCAGACTGATTTAACTATCTAAACAAAGGATAAAAAATGCCTAAATTAAAAACAAAGTCGTACTTGAAAAAGCGCGCATCTATGACTGCGACCGGTAAAATCCGTGTTGCCAGAAACTCTCACAAGAAACTGTTGCGTAAAAAGTCAGCACGTGCAAACAAGGCTGGTGCAAAACCACAGTATCTGAACGAAAACATGGTGGGTCAGGCTAAAATCTTGGCGCCATACGGTTTGAAATAAGGGGGTTGAATTATGGCAAGAGTAAAACGCGGTACAACCGTTAAACAAAAACATAACAAGATTTTGGCGCGCGCCAAGGGTTATTTGGGTCGTCATAGTACAACATATCGCGCAGCACGCGAAAAGACAGAAAAAGCGGGTCAGTATGCATATCGTGATCGTCGCGTTAAAAAACGTGAATTTCGTGGTTTGTGGATTGTTCGTATTAACGCTGCTGTTCGTGCGAATGGTATGACATACAGCCAATTTATGAATGGCTTAAAGAAAGCCGGTGTTGCCCTGGACCGCAAGGTTTTGGCTGAAATGGCCTATGCGGGTGATGCAAACTTCGTAAAATTGGTTGAAACTGCAAAACGATTTAACACTGCCGCGGGTAAATAATCCCTTGTCGGTGGGGTATCATTTTGTAATAATAAAAGCCGTCAATTGACGGCTTTTTTAGTTTTAAGGTAAAAGATTATGCAAGAACAAATTAAAAACATAAATACATTGGAAGAATTACAGGCTTTGTACGCATCTGTATTTGGCAAAAATGGTACAATGACCGCGCGTTTGAAAGAAATGAAGAATCTGGATAACGATGCCCGTGCGGCATTAAACCAGGAAAATGCGATATTGCGTGAATTATTCAAAACTCGCCAGGCAGAAATTGAAAATGCTGTTTTGATGGCGGGTCTGCAAAAACAAAAATTGGATGTGTCGTTGAATCCATTGCCTGAAAATCGTGGCACATTACATCCATTGACACAAAGTCTGGCGGAAATTTCATCAATTTTGGAATCGTTTGGCTATACGCTTTACACCGGGCCCGAGGTTGAAGATGACTGGCATAATTTTACCGCATTAAATACACCTATGCATCACCCTGCCCGTGATATGCAGGATAGTTTCTTTTTGGAAAACGGCAATGTTTTGCGTACACAAACATCCGCGATTCAGATTCGTGCGATGGAAACCGATGGTGCACCAATTAAAATGTTTGGTATTGGTTCAACATATCGCAAAGAAATGGATGCGACGCACAGTCCGATGTTCCACCAAATCGAAGGGTTATACATTGGTAAAAATATAACTATGTCCAATTTGATTGGCGATGTCACAGAATTCTTAAAGCGTTATTTTGAAATGGATAATGTTGAATTGCGTATTCGTCCGTCGTATTTTCCATTTACTGACCCATCTATTGAAATTGACCTGAAATGGCAGGGTGGCAAGTGGCTGGAAATTATGGGGGCTGGTATGGTTCATCCAAATGTTTTGCGTAATTGTGGTATTGACCCTGATGAATACCAGGGTTTTGCCTTTGGTTTTGGATGGGACAGATTGGTAATGTTAAAGTATGGTTTGAACGACATTCGTCAGTTCTATGACAATGATGTTCGTTGGTTAAAAAACAGTGGTTTCTAAAAGGATTACAAAATGAAATGGACACTTGATTGGTTAATGGATTATTTGGATACAGGTGCATCTGCCACTGAAATTGCTGACACACTTACCCGTATCGGGCTGGAAGTCGAAGATTTAATCGTACCGGTTGCGCCAATTGCGGCCAAGATTGTTGAATGCAAGCCGCATGAAAACAGCGACCACTTGCATGTGTTGATGGTTGATGATGGCACTGGCACCCTGCGCCAGGTTGTCTGTGGTGCACCAAATGCACGCGTGGGATTGGTTTCTGCGCTGGCGGTGCCGGGATGTGTAATCGATGGTCATGAAATAACGTCTGGCAAATTACGCGGTGTTGTATCAAATGGTATGATGTGCAGTGCCCGTGAACTGGGGGTTGGTGATGACCACAGTGGTATTATTGAATTGCCGTCTGATACAAAAATTGGTTCGCCAGTAATTGATTCAAAGACCGTATTTGATGCCAGTATTACCCCAAATCGTCCTGATTATTTATCGGTACGCGGTATCGCGCGTGATTTATCTGCGGCGGGACTGGGGCAATATAAGCAGAAGTCAGATACAGAATTAGCAGAAAAATCTGGCGCGCGCACTGTGGTAATTAACACAGACAAATGTCCGATATATCGTATGTGTGAAATTCACGATATTAAAATGTCGCCCAGTGACAGTTTAATCGCATCGCGTTTGCGTGCAATTGGTATAAACCCAAAGAATGCGCCAATTGATGCAACGAACTATATTTGTTATGACATGGCCCAACCAATGCATTGTTTTGATGCAGATCAGGTTCATGGCAATATTGTTGTGCGCATGGCGAAAAATGATGAAAAATTCACAGACTTGTTTGGCAACGAACATCAATTATGTGACACAGATATTGTAATTACTGACGATGCTGGTATCTTGGCGTTGGCGGGTGTAATTGGTGGTGCGCGCGCATCAACAACGGAAAGTACCAAAAACATAATTTTGGAAAGCGCGTATTTTAACCCTGTATCTGTGCGCAAGACATCAAAGCGTTTGGGGATATCTACGGATTCTTCGTATCGTTATGAACGCGGTATTGACCCAACGATTACTGGCGTGGCATTGGGTGCGGCGGCAAAAATGATTATGGACGCGTGTGGTGGCAAAATTGTTGCGACTGTTGTATCAGGCAAAAATCCAACGCGCGATTTGGTTATCAAATATAATCCAAATCTGTTCTTGCAAAAGACAGGTGTTGATATGCCATGCGATGTTCAGTATGAAATATTGTCGGCATTGGGATATGGTATTGATAAAACAGATAGTGTATGGTCTGTTGTTCCACCGTATTCGCGTGTTGATGTTGAAATCCCAGAAACAATAGTGGCGGATTTGTTGCGCATACACGGTTATGATAATATCGCATCGTGTGCTGTGCATATAATTGATGATAATGCGCCACACAATGATTGCGGTTTATGTTTGAAGCGCGAATTGGCATCACGTGGTCTGAATGAATGTCGTTCATTTGGTTTTGGTAACAGTGTAATTGAACAAATGTTATCAGATAAACCAAGTGTAAAAATTGCCAATCCAATTACATCAGACCTGGATACATTGCGCAATGGTCTGTTATATGGTTTGTTGACGGCGGTATCAAATAATGAAAAGCGCGGTTATCCTGATTTGAATTTGTTTGAATTGGGTACTGTGTTTGATGATGATACCCCTGGTGCCCAGCATAATCAGTTGTGTATAGTACGCACTGGCGCCACATCACCAAAGCATTGGACGGCCCGTAATCGTGATGTTGATATTTATGATATCAAGGCTGATTTGATTGCGTTGATGTCGGGTCAGCGTTTTACCATTGATTCTGAAAATGCCCCTGCCTGGGCGCACCCATACCGCTATGGTGCGATTATGCAAGGGAAAAAGAAAATCGCAGAATTTGGTGAATTACATCCATCTGTTGCAAAGAAATTGCGTATCAAGGCACGCACTGTAATTGCAATTGTTGATGATATAAAAAATATCCCTGCAAAGCGTGGTGGCAAACAGCCGATATTGTCCGAGTTTCAGCCGATTACCCGCGATTTCGCATTTATCACAGATTCTGATTTTCCTGCGGATAAAATTGTATCTGTTGCGACATCGGCGGATTCGCGTATTACAGGCGCGGTTGTATTTGATGCGTTTGATTTGTCGGATGGGAAAAAGTCGATTGCATTTACAATCACGATTCAACCAACAGATAACATGACAGATACCGATTTAATGTCGATTCAAAATGCGGTTATCAGTTCGGTTGAAAAAAAGTGTCCTGCACAAATTCGTGATAAATAAACCAATCCCCCAAATGGGGGATTTTTTCTTAAATAAAAAAACGCCCATTTGGGCGCTTTTATTTTGGAGGCCTGGGTCGGAATCGAACCGGCATACAAGGATTTGCAGTCCTCTGCATAACCACTCTGCCACCAGGCCTTGCGGGTATCATACTACGCAAAAAAATATTGTATTTCAACATAAAAATTGTAAAATAATAACATTAATTTACCCGAGAGAGAATTTTAATGAAAAAACTGTCTTTTGCAATGCTGCTGCTGCTACCGTTTTCTGCGCTTTCTGCGCCGGTTGACGATTGTGCTACGCGTACGACTGTGCCTGATGGTACATTGGATTTGCCGACGATTATCGATTTGGGGCTGTGTCGTAATCCCCAAACTGCGTCTGCATATTTGGCGTACGAATCGGCGCGTTTTGCAAAAAATATTGGCTATGCTGATTATTTACCTAGTGTTTCTGCATCCGCGTCCGCATCAATGCCGTATCGCAACAAAGAATGGGCTGATTGGTCGTATGGCGCATCGTTGTCGGCATCGTATTTATTATTTGATTTTGGCAAACGGTTTTCAGATGTGAATCAGTTAATAAATTCATGGCGTGCGGCCGGTTTTGAATACGATGAAAGTGTACAAAACTATATTTACAGTGTGATTGGGTCGTATTATGAATTATTAAAGGCTGATGCAAATGTTAAATCTGCGCAATCCCTGCGCCAGGTTGCACAAACAGCCAAAGATACTGCGCAAAAAAAGTTCAAGGCCGGTTCCGTGGCCAAGGCCGATGTGTTAAAGGCTGAAACAACATTGGCCAGTCGTGATTTGGAACTGGAACGCGCAAAAAATAATCGTGAAATTGCCAAGGGTACATTACTGGCGCGGTTGTCTTTTTCCGCAGACCAGGATATAAATATTTCCGACATGCCGGCAAATTTTGGTGCGCCGGCCGAATTACAATCGGTGTCTGAACTAATCGAAATTGCCCAGGAAAAGCGTCCTGATTTATTGCGTGCCACTGCGAACAAGGATGCGGCGTGGCATCGTCGCAACAGTGCGTTTTTGCGAAACCTGCCGTCTATTTCTGCATCGGGCAGCCTGTCGTGGAATGACACCCCGTCTGAAACATACGGCGCGGGTCAGGATAATATCAGTGGCAGTATCGGTATTCGTGCATCAATGCCAATCTTTGCGGGCTTTGCAAATATGTACAGCCTGCGCCAGGCCCAGGCCAATTATGACAGTGCCATGGAATCGCAGCGCGCAACCCATGATAATGCGGTCTTGGATATCTTTACCGCGTATCAAAATTACAAGACTGCGCAAAATGTTCTGACACAAACAGATACATTATTAAAATCTGCAACTGAATCAGAACGTGTCACTGCCGGTATGTACAAAGTTGGTCGTGCAACAATGTTGGACTGGCAAACAGCACAATCAGAACTTGTTGACGCGGAAAAGCAAAACAATGCTGCAAAATACGATTTGTTTACTAAACGCGCGGCGGTTGCGCTGGCAATTGGTGAATTAAAAGCGGGACTAGAAAAGGAAACAGAAAATGGCACAGAAGAATAAAGCAAAAAAATCATCGTGGATAAAAAGAATCTTTTCATGGATTTGGCGTAAAAAATGGTGGGTACTGCTGGGGATTGCGCTGTTGATTGGTGCGCTGTTAATATTTGGCGGCAAATCGTCCAAGGTTGAATTTTCGACAGTAAAGATTTCATACGGTGACCTGCGCCAGGTTGTCACCGCAACTGGTGAAATTATGCCCGTAAATACTGTAAATGTCGGGTCCCAGGTGTCTGGTACAATTGAAAAAATCTATGTGGATTATAATTCCAAGGTTAAAAAGGGTGATTTACTGTTAAAAATCGAACCGTCTGTATTACAGGCATCTGTGAACGAGGCCAAGGCATCCCTGGACAGCGCCGTATCACAACGCAATTATGCACGCGCTGAATACGAACGCAACAAAATGTTGTATGCCGATGGTTTTATCGCACGCGCTGAAATGGAACAATCGCAAACACAATATGAACAGGCCGAACAGTCTGTAAATCGTATGCAGTCACAATATGACCGCGCGGTCACTAATTTAGGTTACGCAACAATTGCGTCACCGGTTGATGGGACTGTAATCTCGCGCCAGGTGGACGAAGGTCAAACTGTTGCTGCATCATTCCAAACCCCCGACCTGTTTGAAATTGCCGAAGACCTGTCCAAGATGCAAATTGAAACCGCGGTATCCGAAGCGGACATCGGTGTTATCAAAGAAGGTCAGGTTGTCACATTTACTGTTGATGCATACCCAACCGACACCTTCGAAGGTTTTGTACGCCAGGTTCGCCTGTCCCCGACCACAACATCAAATGTTGTTGTTTATACTGTTGTTATTGATGTTGATAATTCTGACCTGCGCCTGATGCCAGGAATGACAGCGTTTGTCACAATTATTATTGATGAAAAAATTAATGTATGGAAGGCCGCCAATGCTGCGTTCTTGATTCGAAACTTTGATAATATTACCACTGAAACAAATGGTGCGACGCCAAAAACACACCTGGCGATTATGCGTGATGATAATATAATTTTTGTCCCGTATGAAAAGGGTCTAAGCACTGCAACCGAAACAGAAATTATATCAACCGAAATAAAAATGGGTGACAAGATTGTCACTGGTAAAATCGGTGCGACCAGCAAAAGTTCAAATACTATGAATCCAATGCGTGGGCCAATGGGTGGTGGTCGTCGATAAAAAATCCCCAATGTGGGGATTTTTTAAACGAACAAATCTTTTACAAACTGTGCATGTTCAGTTATGAACTTAAAACGGAATTCTGGTTTTTTACCCATCAGTTCTGAAACAATTGTCCGTGTTTTTTCTGTGTCTTCGGCACCATCGTCTGTGCGTGGTGGTAAATCAACACGAATCAATCGACGGGTTTTTGGTGACATTGTTGTTTCTTTTAATTGATTTGGCATCATTTCACCCAGACCCTTGAATCGTGAAATTTCCACTTTTTTATTTTTGTATTTGCCGGCTTTTAATTCTTCCAGTTCTTCGTCAGAATCCACATAAATTGATTCTGTTCCACATGTCAGTTTATACAACGGTGGACACGACAGATATAAATGCCCGCCATAAATCAACTGTGGCATGAATTGGTAAAAGAACGCCATCAACAGTGCGGCAATATGGCTGCCGTCAACATCGGCATCGGTCATAACGATGATTTTTTCATAACGCAGTTTGTCTTCGTTCCAATCTTTGGCGGTTCCTGCCCCGATAATATCAATCAGGTCATTTAATTCTTTGTTTGCACTGAAACGGTCATCAGAATTTGAAATAACATTCAACACCTTTCCGCGCAGTGGCATAATCGCCTGGGTCGCGCGATCGCGCGCCTGCTTTGCGGTACCACCCGCTGATTCTCCTTCGACGATGAACAGTTCTGTGCCGTCAACCCCATGCTTGGAACAGTCGGCTAATTTTGCCGGCATACGCACGCGTTTTGTTGGTGTTTTGCGTGCGATTTCCTTGACCTGTTTTGTTTTGATACGCGCATTGGCCAGGTTTACAACAAAATCCAACAGTGCATTTGCAGTCTTAGGATCCGATGCCAAGAACATTTCCCATGGGTCACGCAACGCGTTTTCTGTAAATCGTGCAACCTCTGGATTGGATAGTTTTTCTTTTGTCTGGCCCAAGAATTGCGGTGTCTTGTAAAATACCGATACAATCGCGGCGACCGAATCAAACACATCGTCCCCGATAATTGTTGCGGCTGACTTGTTGTTTACCTTTTCACCGTATGCTTTGATGCCCTTGGTAATTGCAGACTTAAACCCTGTTTCGTGTGTTCCGCCATCAATTGTTGCAATTGTATTACAGTATGATGCAAAGAACCCATCATCAGATGCCGCACCATTTTCATCGGTCAAAAATGTTAATGCCCATTCAACGCGTCCACTGTCATCTGGGAAATCAACCGCGCCACTGAAAATGCGTGGCAAGATTCGTGGTTTTGCGTCTGTCTTTTCGGCCAAGAAATCCGCCACCCCATTTGGGTAATAAAATGTTGTATCCGCCGGTATATTCATATCTTCGGTCAACAGTTCCGGATTACAATTCCAATCAATTTTCACGCCCTTGGACAGGAACGCCTTGGCGCGCGCCATACGATAAATTTTAACCGGCTTAAACACCGCGTTCGCGCCGAATATATCATCATCGATTGTAAATCTGATTTTTGTTCCGTGTGCCTTGGTTGCGTCACCGCGCTGCATTGCAGATGTTGGAATTCCGCGTGAAAAAGTTTGACGCCAATTATAACCATCGCGTGCGATATCGACAATCATTTCTGATGATAACGCGTTTACAACCGCCGAACCAACGCCGTGCAGACCGCCACTGGTTTTATAAACATTATTATTAAATTTACCACCTGAATGCAGTGTTGTTAAAATCACTTCCAATGCAGATTTACCCGGATATTTTGGATGTTCATCAACCGGGATACCACGGCCATCATCGGCGATTTCAATTGTTTTGGCATCAATCAGGTTTACAGTAATTTTCTTGGCGAATCCAGCCACTGCCTCGTCGATGGAGTTATCCATAATTTCCACCGGCAGGTGGTGCCACGCCTTTTCGTCTGTTCCGCCGATATACATACCCGGGCGCAGACGCACAGGTTCCAACCCTTCCAGTACTTGGATATCGGACGCATCATAAGATTGTGTATTTTTTTCTACCATAACGCCATTATTATTAGAACATTTTTGAATTTTTCGCAAGCCCAAAGAATTTATACATATTGGGATTTTAATGGGCTTGATTTTTTATATTATAACCTTATATATTTGATAACAACGAATTACATGGATATATACAATGAACAAGAATCCTTATGAAGTGCTTGGGGTTGCGCGTGACGCATCTGATGCGGATATTAAAAAGGCATACCACAAACTGGTTATGAAATATCATCCCGACAGAAACCCTGATAACAAAGATGCCGAAGAAAAATTCAAGGAAGTAAATAATGCCTTTGATATTTTAAAGGACCCGCAAAAGCGCGCGGCCTATGACCGTTTTGGTGATGCTGCATTTGCAGGTGGCAACGGTGCTGGGGCCGGTTTCGGCGGTAATCCTTTTGGTAATGGCGCATTTCATTTCGATATGGGTGGTGGCGCTGGAATGGAAGATATTCTGCGCGAAGCGATGCGTGGTTTTGGATTTGATATGGGTGGTGGTGCCCACGGTGGTCGCACGCAGCAACGCGGTGGTCGCGACCTGCTGGACCAGGTTGTGATTGACCTGAAAGATGCTTATTTTGGCAAAGAACACACCGTAAAATTTTCCAGCAATGTTGAATGTGAAAAGTGCCACGGTCATGGTACATCGGATGGTAAACCGGCGCCGGCATGTCCGCGCTGTGGTGGTCGTGGCTTTGTCCAAACGCGCCAGGGCTTTTTCGCGATGGAAGCACCCTGTCCAGACTGTAACGGCCTGGGGCGCAAGATTGATAAAAAGTGCAGTGAATGTGACGGTACTGGTACAATTAACAAGCAACGCACCCTGTCGGTAAAAATCCCAGCAGGTGTCGAAGATGGTGCGCGCCTGCGCCTGGCTGGCCAGGGCGAAGCAGGCGTTGGTGGTGCCCCTGCGGGTGACTTTTATCTGGATATTCGTATTCGCCCAGACAATCGGTTTGAACGCGCCGGCAATGATTTAATCATGCGCGCAGATGTTCCTTTTACAACACTTGCGCTGGGTGGTGAAATTGAAATCGAAACCATTGACGATAAAAAATTGGCGGTCAAGGTCCCCAGTGGTACCCAGGTTGGTGAACGCTTGCGCGTGCGCGGCCATGGTATGCCGTCCCCACGACGCAGTGGCGCATTCGGCGACCTGTACATAGAAATTGGAATAAAAATCCCAACGAAATTATCAGACAAGCAAAAGAAGATATTAAACGAATTTGCTGAAACAAAATCTGATAAAAAGGGCTGGTTCTGAAAATAAAAAATCCCCAAACGGGGATTTTTATTATTTACGCAAACCTAATTTTTTAATCAGTTCTTCGTAATCAGCCGCGTTGCGTTTTTTGATGTATGCCAACAATTTCTTGCGACGATTTACCATCAACAACAAACCGCGTTTAGAATGCTGATCCTTGTGATTTGCTTTCATGTGTTCTGTCAAATTACGGATGCGTTCTGTTAAAACAGCAACCTGAGATTCCGCAGAACCACCATTGTCTTTTTCAGTTGTTTTATATGCCTGAATCAATTCAGACTTTTTTTCTTTTGTTACGGACATTTTATTTCCTTTTTGTTGTTTTTTATATTGTTCGTTTCGGGCGCAGTTTTCCGCCAGTGACAACGCCAATCCCGATAAATTCGCTATCGTTATAGACCCGCACCAATCCGTCATCTGACGCCACATCAACAAATCCGCCGTTTTTATAAAACGCAGCATCTTTGTTGTTCAAATTCTGAACCGGAATGTCCCCCAGTCCAAAATCAATTGGGTGCACAAATGCCCCCAAATCGCCACCATTATTAACCAGATTTTCCAAAAAATCAAGTTGTACCGCATTTTTTATCGTAATTCCATTGGATTGCACGCGTCGTATCATATCAACGGTCGCAATTGCGCCCACTGATTTTGCGATATCGCGCCCCAGGCTGCGCACATATGTCCCGCGACTGCATACCACGCGAAAATGCCAAGATTTATCGTGAATCCCTGTAAATTCCAGTTCGTAAATATGAACATTGCGTGCCGGGATTTCAATGCTTTTTCCCTGGCGTGCGATTTCGTATGCGCGTTGTCCATTAACATGAACGGCTGAATACATTGGTGGAATTTGTTGTATTTCACCAATTTGTTTTGCCAGTGCGCGCACAACATCATTCGTGTCCGGGATAAAATCATCACGGCGTGTTTCGCACCCGGTTATATCCAGTGTATCGGTTTCGAACCCAAATTGCATTGAAAACAAGTATTCTTTTTTATCGCCTGCTTGATCTTCGATAAACGGTATCATCTTGGTTGCGCCACCCAGTGCAATCATCAGTACCCCTGATGCCATTGGATCCAGTGTACCAATATGTCCGAACTTTTTCACCCCCAGCATGCGTGCAACGCGCCCACCCGCTGTTCGTGAAAACAGCCCCGAATCTTTGTCCAAGATAACAATTCCGTCACGCATTTTATCCAAATAATGTCAGTTGTGATTTTGGTGTTTTGTCTGATACGCGCCCTGTCTTTTGTGGTGTGGTGACTGTTTGTGGCGCGGTTGGTGCAGACGGCATTGCGCTGTGTGATTCCAGTCCGTTTAACACACTTTCTGCGCGTGCAATCACAGATGCTGGCATTCCAGCCATTTTTGCCACATGAATACCGTATGATCGGTTTGCGACACCACTGACGATTTTATGCATAAATATAATTTCATTATTGTGCTCGCGTACATCGATGGTCAGGCACGATACATTTCTAAGTCCCCCGTCGCCAACCAACCCGGTCAGTTCGTGATAGTGTGTTGCAAACAGTGTTCGCGGTTGCATGTTGTCCAAGAATTCCAGTACCGCCTGGGCAATTGCCATTCCGTCGTATGTTGCGGTTCCGCGACCGATTTCATCAAATATAATAAACGACCGATTTGTTGCGCGGTTCAGAATATTTGCGGTTTCACTCATTTCAACCATAAATGTTGATTGTCCCGCGGCCAGGTTATCAGATGCCCCCACGCGACTAAACAATTGGTCGCATATACCAATGCGTGCACTGGTCGCTGGAACAAAAGACCCCAAATGCGCCAACACAACAATCAGTGCGTTTTGGCGCAGATATGTTGATTTACCGGCCATATTTGGTCCTGTCAACAGTGCGATTGCCTGTGCGTTCAAATTGCAATCATTTTTAACAAAGTTATCCCCGCGCGCCCGCAACACGTGTTCGATTACTGGGTGTCTGCCACCAACAATATCGAATGCCTGGTCGTCTGTGACAGTTGGGCGCACCCATGAATACTTTTCTGCGCACACGGCCAGTGAATGCCACGCATCCAATTCGGCCAACAAATCCGCCGTACACAACAGGTTATCAGACACTGCGCGAATCTTGTTAATAAAGTTTTGAATTATTTCTGCCTCGATACCGCTGGCTTTTTCACCCGCGCTGCGCACATCATTGTCCAGGTCGATTAACCGCGCCGTTGTAAAGCGCATATTTCCCGACATAGTTTGGCGGTGAATAAATCCGGATTCAGGCTGCATTAAACTGTCTGCACGTGCGGATGGAACCTCTATAAAATACCCTAATATATTATTGTATTTTATTTTCAGATTACTGACCCCGGTGTCATTTGCGTATTGTGCTTGCAGGCTTGCAATTGTTTCCTGGGCACCGCGTGCCAATCCGCGCATATTATCCAACACCGCATCAAACCCATCACGAATAACCCCACCGTCACGGAAAAATGTTGGTAATTCATCAGCCAACGCATTTGAGAGTTCATTTGCCAAAACCGCGTGGGTTTTGATTTCTGCGAACCTGGCCCCCAGGTTTGCATCCAACTTACCCGCCATCATCTGTGCCAAGGGCAATGTCCCCAAAAAGTCTGAAACATGTCGCATGTCGCGCGGTGTGCCCCGCCCCGCCAGCAATCGTGACAAACTGCGCCCCACATCGGGTACAGATGTTAACATATCTGACACTGTTAACCGCACTTCTGGGTTTACTAACATATGTCCAATATGTGACTGGCGTACAGAAATCTCACCACAGTCCGCCGACAGATTTCGTAAATACGCGCGCAGTTTTCGTGCCCCTGCGGCTGTTTGTGTGTTGTCCAATACATCCATCAGGCACGCGCCCCCATCATTGATTGGACTATCGATTTCCAGACTGCGCCATGTGGCTGAATCAATCAATAACTGATTTCCCGACTTAAATGTATATGGGGCACGAAATGTAATTGTTGCACCGCGCTGGGTATTAAACAGGTATCCTGCCAACAACGCAATTGCGCCGGTCGGCATACATGTATCACCCGCCACTGCGCCACCAAACACGCGTGACACAATTTGGTTTATGTCGGTGCGCTGATATAATTTTTCGTACACTGGTGTTGTCTTGAATACATCGCGCAGTTGTAAAATTGTTTTGTTTTCGGCTGTGCTGAATGGGTAGATCATTTCGGCTGGGTTTATGCGAACTAAATCATCCAAAACATCTGATGTTTGCCCGACAAAGAATTCGCCTGTGGAAATATCGCAACCTGCGACATCAAATACCCCGTTTGCCAGTGGCGACACCGCAACCAAAAAGTTAGATCGTTGTGGTGTTAATAAGTTTTCGTCGGTCAGTGTTCCTGGGGTCAGTACGCGTACAACTTTGCGTTCAATAAATTTATGGCCGCGTGCTTTTGCCTCGGCCGGGGTTTCCATTTGTTCAACCAGTGCGACCTTGAATCCCGCACGCACCAATCGCCCAAAATAGTTATCTGCCGCGTGCCATGGAATTCCGCACATTGGAATGTTTTCGCCATCGGCATCTGTTCCACGTTGTGTCAGCACCAGACCTAAATTTGAACTGATTGTTTTTGCATCTTCAAAGAAAGATTCATAAAAATCCCCCAAACGAAACATCAGCAACGCATCTGGATTTTCGGACTTCATATCCACATACTGTTGCATAACAGGGGTCAGTTTACTTTTTTCTGCCACAAATAAATCCTTAGGCTGCAACTTTTAATGTTTCGATTTTCAATTCTGCTTCTTTCAGCATTTGTTCGCAGTATGCCTTTAACTTAATTCCTTGTTCGTATGCCGCCACAGAATCAGCCAATGGCAATTCGCCTGATTCCATTTTTTTGACCAGTTCCATTAACTGTTTGTATGCTTCTTCGAATGATAATTTATTTTCGTCCATAACCACACCCCTATTCTATGATTTTTCCTGATTGTGCATCAATAATTTGGTCACCAACAATGATGGTTTTATTTTTATATTCTGGCGCGTGCTGTTCGATGTCTTTGCATTCCCACATAACATCACCATTACCCAGGTTAATTGCGTACAGCGCATTATTTGTTGATACGACAAATGCGTAATTGCCCGCTGTCACAAAAGGCAACGCGCTGCCAATTTCCAGGCACCACTTTTTGTCACCTGTACTGGCGCTTAATTTACAGAACGCATCACCCAACCCCACAACATAGATATAATTATCAATTGGAACGATTGGCGCAACGATATCAACCATTGGTGCGCCACCGGTCATATTACTGGCACGAAATACATCGGCAATCCAAACAATTTTTCGATTTCCAGGGTTTATCTTTATAACCTCGCCCGTGGTCAGGCCTGCATAAACATACTTTCCGCTGCACACAGGGCGTTGATTGCTTTTTACTGAATTGCTGGTTGGGAATCCGCTGAATATTTTTCTGTCCCCGTCCCAAACAGTATTTGATGAATCCTGGCTATATTTACAGGCTGCATTATCAACAACGCGCGCATCCATCGGCAGGTCATCAATTGTCTTGCCCAAAACATTGATTTTGTTTGTGTTAAATATAGCGGTACGCACGCCCGGCAAAATCGGGTCATGCGTTTCGCATGCACATAACATGCCACACAAAATCAGTCCTGCAATGATTTTACGCATCTGTGTCACCTTACTTTAACAATTGTGCGCTGGCTGCGATATCTGCTGGGGCGTCCTGGTCATTGATGATTTTATCCAGCCATTTATTTGCCTTGTCCTGGTTGCCATCAGCGATATACTTTTGTGCGATGGTCAGACATGCGGTATAATAAAATGGTGAATTTTTAGTGTTCAAATCAGACAGGTATTTTTCAACATCCTGGGCCGACATATCGTTGCCACGAATACCAATAATATGTAATTTTGCCAGGTCGCGAAAATCGCGTGTGTCACCCTTGTCGGCCAGTTTTTCCAACTTTGCCACATCGTTGTCCAACAGGTATGCCTGGAACAATGCCAAATCGGCCGTCGCCCCTGATGTATTTTCAGCCAACGCATTCAGTGCATTTGCATCGACATTTTGCACGGCTGTCTCGTACGCGGTTGCAGTGGCCAGTTTATTTGCGCGATATGTACGCATACCGATTTGGAATCCAGTTGCGATAATCAGAATAACCAATGCGCCAATTATAAAGTGATTAGAATATTTCTTAACAAACTGCATTGTTTTTTCGTTGTTAACATCTTCCCATACTTCACGGTACAGTGCGTCTTCGGCGTGTTCCTGGCGTGTTTTCTGTGGTGTTTTGATTTTTTTATTTCTTTCTAAGATTGTTGCCATAAAAAATCTCCTGTCTTGATAAATCTTATTTTACTGATATACTATAAAAGTTATGAAAAAGCAAATCAAGAACGCTTTACCAGCAACACAAAATACCAGTTTGGTTGCGGCCCGTGGTGTCAGTGATGAATCGGGCCTGGCCCAGTACATACAAATGGTGCAAAAAATTCCTATCCTTACCGCACAGCAGGAATATGAATACGCGACCCAGTGGACGAAAAACAAAGACCAGGTTGCGGCTGAAAAACTGGTTGCATCTCATCTGCGGTTGGTTGTATCGGTTGCCTATGATTTCAAGAATTATGGTATTCCTGTTGGTGATTTGATTGCCAGTGGTAATATGGGCCTGATGCAGGCATTACAAAAATTCGACCCGGACAAGGGTTTTCGCTTTTCCACATACGCGATGTTTTGGATCAAGGCCGAAATTTATGAAACAATTCTGAATAATTGGTCGATTGTTCGTATTGGTACATCTGCGAATCAAAAGCGTGTGTTTTTCAATCTGTCGCGCGCAAAACGTGCATTGGGTATAATTGATAATAACCTGACTGATGATCAGGCTAAACAAATTGCGGAATACCTGGATGTGCCGGAAACCGATGTTCGTCGTATGTCCACGCGTATGAACGCACGCGACACATCATTGAATGCACCAATGAATTCTGATGATGGTGCGATGGATATTTTGTCAAACTTGCCCGATGGTCGTGATAACATTGCCGATGCAATGGAACAGATTGAATTTCGCCGTCGTGGATATGAATTATTGCGCAAGCACCTGGAAAAATTACCCCAACGGGATAGGGAGATTTTACACGCGCGTCGTTTGTCTGAACCTGTGGCGACATTGGAATCACTGTCGCAAAAATATGGTGTTTCACGCGAACGAATTCGTCAAATCGAAGAACGCGCGTACAAAAAATTACAAGACGCTATTTTACAAGAAAGTCAAGGATAACATAGGGATGAAATTTTTATCAAAATTGGTACTGGCAACTGCGACTGTATTATCAGTACCGACATTCGCGCACGCGGTGCAGTATGATTATGAAGACCTGTCTGTGCGCCTGACGGGGTATGCCACTGGCGGATTGATAGAACCGGATTTTAACGCACCGGTATTTGTCGGGGACTGGCGTGTGCGCGGTCAATTAACATATCGTGCAAACGATGATTACACATTGGGTTTTGTCTATGCGCTGGACGCCAATGCCGTCGAAGAAGATAAATTTATGCGCGAAGCCTTTGCCCTGTGGCAGGTATCCGAACTGGGGCGTTTAGAAATTGGTTTTACAGATTCTGTTGCGCGCAAATTGGGTGTTGGGCTGCCGGATGTTGGTGGTTTGCGCATCAATGACAAGCCGCTGTTTCATAAAAAGATTCGCCCCGATGGTCCTGTGATTTCTGATACGGCCTTGACCACTGGGCGCAGCGCCCTGCGTGCAAACGTGGTCAGCAGTGTGAAAAACGGCACGCAATACGGATTATCTGTGGCTGGGATTACTGATGACTATGACTGGGCAACAGATGTTGGGTTAAAGATTCGTAATTCTGACGGTAAATTAAAGACCGCTTATTCATTGGGTGCATCGTTTATGTATCGTCCTGATAATTTCAGTAACGATGTTTATACACCAAATGTGACTGCGGATTGGCGTGCCCAGTTAACTGCTGGCTTTAACTTGCAGTATAACAGTTGGATTTGGGGTACAACCGCGCGCCTTATTTATGACCAAGATCCGATTGGTCCAATATCTGATGGTATTGTTGCGGGTACCGGGGTCAGTTATGATTTGTTAAAATATAGCGTGTCATTGACATATATGTTTTCTGATACTGGCATTTGGAACCGTGATATCGATGATTTTATGGATCATATGGTTATTGGTTCATTCCGATATAAATACAGTGAAAATGTTGACGGCTGGATATCACTGGGTGTGTCATCTGAAACGCCATTTGTATCGGCTGGGATGCGGTTGACATTTTAATAATAAAAAAGTTAAAAAAACACCGGCAAATGCCGGTAATTTTTTTATTGTTTAATTGGTGCGACAATAATTGATTTGGTTCTTTCGTCTGGCTTAGATTTTGATTCTAAATTCCCCTTGTCGCCAATAATTTCCATAATACGGGCAAATAATTCCGGCACAGCATCCTTGCCGCGTGCCAAGACCTTTTTTGATCCCTTGGTCATAACTGAAACCTTGACCTTGTTTCCGTCGGCCAAGAATTCAAAAACCTTTTTCATTTTGATGTTCAGGTCGTTTTCTTCGATAAAAGGTTTGACCCAAACTTCTTTCATTTCGATTGTTTTTTGGTTTTTGCGTGCTTCTGATGCGCGCTTTTTTTGTTCGTACTTGAACTTGCCATAATCCATAATTTTTACAATCGGTGTGTCATTGTTGGCGTTAATTTCGACCAGGTCCATCCCTTCGTCTTGCGCCAATGCCAATGCACTTGCGGTTGGCATAATGCCCAAATTCTGCCCAGTTGCAGAAATTACTTGCACAGATTTTGCAAAAATCCGATTGTTCATGCGCGGTCCGTTGTCGCGACGATTATCACGGTTTGATACAGGTTTAATGTTCGGCTCCTTTGTAACAATATGCGCGAATTATTAACTATTTTTAATGGTTTTTCAAGATATTTTGCACATTTTGCAGCGCATTCCAAACATCGCGTTTTGCTGCCGGCTTTAATATCAAATAATTTGGGTGAAATATTGGTACGCAAATCGCCCCTGATTCGTGCGTTGTTTCACCGCCGTGCGATTTAACCAGGTTTACCCCTGCGATTTCTGTGGCGGGCAGTGTCCCCATGGTCAGAATGACGCGCGGTTTCAGCAATTCGATAATGCGGTTTACAAATGGTCGGGCCAGGTTAATTTCATCTGTGCTGGGGCTGCGACCACCTGGGGTGCGCCAAAACAGCATTGGTGTAATTGATACATTTTCGCGCGACATACCAATTGCGGCCAGCATTTTATCCATCAATTCCCCTGCCCCGCCGGTCAGAATTTGACCTGTGGCATCATCGTCACTGCTGGGGATATCTGAAATAATCAGCAATCCGTTGGGTGCGTGGGCAATGTGTGGCAAAACAGTGTTTGTGGCACCTGACCGCAGCGGATGATTAAACTCGCCAATCATACGACACAGTGCATCAATATCCATTGGACGTGCCGCCATTGCGTTTGCGGTATCTTGTGAAATCGTTTGCGTTGGGGCAATTGGCGGCACAACCGCGCTTGCAAAGCGGCCAGTATCGGCGGGGTTAGTATTTTTTTCAATTGGTGTGCTTGTGGTGCCTGTGCTGGTCGCATTCATCATATCATCAACCAGTTCCCATCGCACGCCCGCCAAGACTAAATCCTGTAAAGCATTGTATGCCATTTTGTGTTTTTCCTTGATTTTTCAAACCTTTTATTATAGACTATTACACGAGCAACAAAAACTCAAGGGAGTATTTTCATGAAAATTAAAAACTTTGCTTTGTTGGCTGGTGTTGCGGGTATGTTGGCTGCTTGTGGTGGCTCATCTATCGTTGAACCTGCTGACTTAAACGAACAGCGCGTATTTTTTGCGTTCAATTCTTCTGAAATTTCCGAAGATGCGAAAAACAATTTGTTGGGTCAATCTTTGTATATGAAGAATCACGAAGATGTAAAAATCCAAATCGCTGGTAACTGCGACGAACGTGGTTCAACAGAATACAACTTGGCATTGGGTGCCCGTCGTGCAAATGCCGCCAAAGAAGTTTTGGTAAATGACGGTATCTGTGCAAAACGTATCTCTACTATTTCTTATGGTAAAGAACGTCCATTGGTTCAGGGTTCTGGCGAAGAAGTCTGGAAATGGAATCGTAATGCCACAACAACTGTTAAATAATAAAAAATCCCCGTTTGGGGATTTTTTTTTGTATCGATATTTTATTCCTAACAAAAAAAGCACCGATTTGGTGCTTTTTTATTTGGAGGCCTGGGTCGGAATCGAACCGGCATACAAGGA
>JAZTWE010000024.1:0-21371 GCA_045635705.1 Candidatus Enterousia sp. | reverse complement strand
GGCGCATAATGTATATTATGTATAGTTTGGTGTTGCTGCGCACCACAAACATATACATAATATCAATAATTTTCTTAGATTTGGTGGTGTTGTTTGTTGTGGTTTTTGGCGGGTTTGTGTTTGTTGCTCAAAACTGTGGTGGGCGCAATGTTGCTGTTGTGATGTTGTTGATGATAATGTTGTGCACGCTATCAGCGCGATGAGCGTATGTTTATATGATTGTTAGTGTTTTGCGCCCCGTGGTGTGACGGTTGTGTTTGTGTGGTGGCGATGGGTTTTGTTGTTCGTATGTTTGGGTGCCCGATGCGCTGAAAATTGATGGCCTGTGTTTTGTTTTTTTATGGGGGTTATAAAATTGATGTTATGTATTAAGTAATAAAAATATCGTTCTGAATTTACATTTATAAATAAATTTAATTCGTTGTATGTGTTTTGTTGTTTTTGTGCGCTGTTGTTCGTGTTAAATTATCATTTTTGTGTGATTGTAGGATGGGTTGTTGGGGGGCAAAATGGCCAAAAACGACTAAAAATGATGGTTTGTGCCCTGCTCTGACCGGTAAAACGCAAAAAATGGCGGATTTCTGCGGGTTTGCGGGCTAAAAATGGCCCGGTGGGGTGGTGTTTTATTGCTTTTTGTGGAATTTTTGCTAATATTTGTATTGAAAAGAGGTGCTGTGATGTTTTCGCAAGAGTATGGATTTAATATTAAAACATGTGATGGATGCGCATGTCGTTGTATGTTGGGGGCAAAGCAGATAAATGAACCCGATGGGAAATTATTTTATCCTATGATTGATGGACGGGTTGTCGATCATTGGATTGATAAAAATGGAGAAGAAAAGTTTTGTATGCTTGGGTTGAGTTATTCAGAAGCTGTGGCAACGGCGCGCAATATCGCAAAAAATTGTGATGGTTATAAAACAGGATTTATTCCGGTGTCTGGTTCGGTCAGATGTGCAATGTGTTCTTTGCCGGCGAAGGATAAGTGTGATTTGTGTTGGTGTCCAGTGGTGGACAAACAAGATAGATATGAAGCATGGTTAAGTGGTGCCCAGTATGCCAGCATACCCGGGGCAAAACCGGGTTTGTCCAACGATTCTGTGTTTCATGGTGCAAAGCCAGCAGATGCATTAAATCAGTTGCGTTTGTTTATCGGTCAAAATTGTGTTAATGCGAATAAGCCACGATAAAAAATAATACCGCCCGCATGGGCGGTATTATTTTTGTCGTTGAATTCGGCGAATTTGTTTTTGATGCCACTGGGCGGATTTCAAATCGTTGTTCGAAATTCGTAAATACATAATGCCCAGCATCAGTCCGCATGCGCCAAACATACTAAATAGCGCATCGTTTGACCAATGGGATTGTTCGTTTAGCATACTGGTGCATGCAATAATAAGGCTGGCGGTACCAACGCATGACGACAGAATGCCGATGCGCTTGTTTGATCTGGCAGATTTTATTGCGTTTTGTTTTTCAAGTGAATGAAATTTGATTTCGTCGGTTTTGCTCATGATTGTGCCCTATTTTGTTTTTGTGTGGTAATTGTCGCACAGTCTGGCTATCTTGCGGACTAAAAGCATTGCATCTTCGGCGCGACGACTGTCACATTGCTTGGTTATGCCGTTTTCGTCCAAAAATTCAGTAATTTTTACACCGTTAATGGTCGGGACATAAATTTTTATCGCTGTGTTAAGTGCGTTAATGGTATTCTGTTCGACAAAGCCCAATGTACAGTTTTCAGAACAGCCCCAGCACTTACGCAGATTTTTCTTGTTTTCTTGTGTAAACGGCATCTTGTTTCCTTTTTGTCGCAGTATAGACCAAAAAAGAATGCGGTCAAGTTGATTTTGGCTGAATTTAGCGGTATAGTGCATGGGATGAGACTTGATCAGGCATTGGTTCAACGAAATTTATACCCAACGCGTGCACGCGCGGTGGCGGCGATTGATGCGGGATTGGTGACGGTTAATGGAAAACCTGCCAAAAAGCCAAGCCAGGCGGTTGTGGAATCGGATGTTATTGTTGGTGGTGATTTGCCCTATTCTGTTGGGCGCGGCAGTTTGAAGTTGTCGCACGCGCTGGATTATTTTAATGTTAATCCAAATGGTATGTTGTGCTTGGATGTTGGGGCCAGTACCGGTGGATTCACAGATGTTTTGTTAAAAAGTGGCGCGCGACGCGTGTATGCGGTGGATGTTGGCAGCAATCAGTTGGCCGATGAACTGCGTCATGACCCGCGTGTAATTTCAATGGAACAGACCGATATTCGTGATGTGGCGCCATCCGAAACAGCGGATTTGATTGTAATTGATGTGTCATTTATATCGCTGACGAATATAGTGGAATCCCTGCCCCGTTGGAAGCCGAAATATGTGATTGCACTGATTAAGCCACAGTTTGAAGTTCCGCGCGAAGTGGCGGCAAAATATAACGGAATTATAAAGTCGTCGCAGTTGCACGAAGAATCAATTGCGCGCGTTGTTGCAGTGTTTGAAAAATCTGGCTTTCGATTGTGTGGTGTGACCCAATCCCCTATTCAGGGCGGCAGTGGCAACACCGAATTTTTAGCGTGTTTCCGTAAATAATGATTAAAGCCCTTGAATTCTCGGGTTTTTATGTATAAAATTTCACTTGGTTTATTGTAAAAAAATAGGACGAAAATATGGCAGACGATATGAAAAAAATTCATGAAAGAGAGGCAAAGTGGCAAAAACGCTGGGCGGATGCGCGTGCATTCGTGCCAAAAAATGATGGCGCAAAGCCACGTTTTTATACATTGGTGGAATTTCCGTTTTTGTCGGGGGCTGGTCTGCATGCGGGACATATGATGAATTATTCAGGTATTGATGTGTTGGCGCGTTTTCGTCGTGCACGTGGGTATGATGTATTGTTCCCAATGGGCTTTGATGCAATGGGAATTGCGGGGGAACATTATGCGACTAAGATTGGAAAGCATCCCGGCGATGTTGCCAAAGAATTGATTAAGTCTTATTCAGAAATGATTGATCGGGTTGGTTGGTCGGTTAGTCCAGAAACCCGTGTTTCAACATCTGACCCGGAATATATAAAATGGACCCAGTGGATGTTTATTCAATTCTTTAAGGCGGGGTTGGCATATAAATCTGCCCTGCCGATGAACTGGTGTCCGGCGTGCAAAACAAACCTGACTAATGAAGAGTTGGAAGACGGTTGTTGTGAACGTTGTCATGGACCGGTTGAAAAGAAGATGAAGGTTCAATGGAATTTGGCACTGTCGCGCTATGCAGATAAGTTGTTGGATGGGCTAAATGAAGTTAATTTTGATGAGCGTATCAAAAAAGACGAGGTTAATCTGATTGGTAAATCGCACGGGGCGGATGTTGATTTTCGTGTTGGCGAAGATGTTATGACCGTTTATACGACGCGTGTTGATACTATATTTGGTGTGACGTTCTGTGTTATTGCGCCTGAACACAAGTTGTTGGCAAAATGGTTGGATGAAGGCAAAATTAAAAATGCAGACGAAGTGCGTGCGTATATTAAAGAATCAGCCGCAAAATCTGAAATAGAACGAACGGATGCGACCAAAGAAAAAACAGGCGTTCGTCTGGATGGTATAATGGCGTTAAATCCATATACAGGTAAAGAAATTCCGGTGTTTACTTCGGATTATGTGTTGGTTGATTATGCATATGGTACTATTATGGCGGTGCCAGCACACGACGGTCGTGACTGGGACTTTGCCAAAAAGTTTGGCTTGGAAATCATTCCTGTCTTGGCCGGGGGTGAACCGGATAAGGTATGGGAAGGTGATGGTGCGCATATTAACTCTTCGTTCTTGGACGGTATGGGCAAAGAAGAAGCCATTGCAACCGCAATTAAATATGGCGCAGAACATGGCTTTGCACGTGGTACAACAAAGTATAAATTAAAAGATTGGGGCTTTTCACGCCAAATGTACTGGGGTGAACCGATCCCAATGATTTATTGTGAAAAGTGTGGTTGGGTGCCAGCGGATGAGTCTGAATTGCCAATTATGCAACCATACATGGTTGACTATAAGCCGACCGATGAAGGCGAAGGGCCGTTGGCGCGTGCAACAGATTGGGTAAATACAACCTGTCCGCATTGTGGGGCGCCGGCCAAACGTGAAACAGATACTATGCCCGGCTGGGCGGGATCTTCGTGGTATTTCCTGCGTTATTTGGACCCACAGAATGATAAAGAATTCTGTTCGCGCGAACAGATGGAAAACTGGATGCCGGTCACACACTATAATGGTGGTCATGAACATAATACGCGTCATTTGATTTATTCGCGTTTTTGGCATCGTGCGCTGTATGATTTGGGGTTGGTTAATACACCGGAACCATATGCGCGGCGTACTGCCCAGGGGTTGTTGATGGGTAATGATGGGTACAAGATGTCCAAGTCGCGCGGTAATGGATTTATGGTTGCCGATTTGATTGACAGTGTTGGTGCTGATGCCGGCCGTGTTGCGGTTCTGTCCTTGGGGCCATGGGAAAATAATGCTGTTTGGACCGATGGTGCGCTGGCGGGCGTTCAGCGTTTCTTGAAACGCGTGGAAAACCTGTCTGATAATTTGACTGATGAGCCGATGACAGCGGCCCAGGAACGCTTGATGCATAAGTTGATTGCAGATGTAACCGAACGTGTTGAAAATATGAAGTTTAACACGGCTATTTCTGCGATGATGGAATATATCAATGCGTTCAGTGGTGGTATGCCACGGGCTGCATATGAAACATTGATTCGTGTACTAAACCCATTTGCGCCGCATTTGACCGAAGAAATGTGGGAAAAATTGGGGCGCGCCGAAATGCTGGCATTGTCGGACTGGCCGACATTTGATGCAACCAAGTTGGTTGAAACAGAAATGACGATTGTCGTATCAATTAACGGCAAGCGCGCAGCAGATTTTGTTGTACCGGCTGATAGCAACGAAGAAACTGTTGTCGCGGCGGCCAAGGATGCAGCGGGCGCGAAACTGGATGGCGCAACGATTATTAAAACAATTGTGGTGCCGAAAAAATTAGTAAACTTTGTTGTGAAAAAATAAAAATCCCCCGTTTGGGGGATTTTTTAGTTTTCATCCGTCTTCGCTGCGCTTCGTCGCGATAAAAAGTGCAGAGTTCAGTTTATTGTCATTCCTGCCTGCGCAGGAATGACAATTCATGTCTTATAAAAATTAAATCCCCCAATCGGGGGATTTTGTTTTTGTAAACGAATATTAACGTTTGCTGAACTGTGTAGAACGACGGGCCTTGCGGAAACCGTAGTGTTTACGTTCAACAACACGGCTATCGCGTGTCAAGAAGCCAGCCGCCTTTAATGCAGCGCGTAATTCTGGTTCTTTCTTTTCCAATGCCTTGGAAATACCGTGTTTAACTGCGCCAGCCTGACCGGACAGACCGCCACCTTCGACCATTGCGACGATGTCATATGCACCTTCACGGTTTGTGATGCCGAATGGTTGGGCGATAATCATCTGTAATACAGCGCGACGGAAGTATTCAGCAGATGGTTTGCCGTTGACTGTGATGTTACCCTTGCCTGGTACCAAATATACGCGGGCAACAGAGTCTTTACGTTTGCCAGTCGCATATGTTGCATCAGACAATTTAACTGTGCTGGCAACAGGTGCTTTCTTGGCAACTGTTTTCTTTGCTGGGGCAGCTTTTTTAACTGTCTTTTCTGCTGCTGCAGTCTTTTTTGCTTCTGCCATTATTCGCCCCTTTTGTTCTTACGGTTCATGCCCGCGAAATCAATAACTTCTGGTTTCTGGGCTGTGTGTTTGTGTTCTGCGCCTGCATAGACGTACAATTTTGTCAAACGCTGGTTTGCCAATGCAACTGCTGTGCGACGACCCATCATGCGTTTTACTGCGTTGAAAACCAATTGTTCTGGTTTTTCGCTGCGCATCTGACCCAATGTGCGTGATTTCAATGAACCAGTCCACAAAGAGTGCCAAAAGAAGCGGTCTTTGTCAGCTTTCTTGCCAGACAAAGCAACTTTGTCAGCATTGATAATGATAACATGATCACCACAATCCATGTTTGGCGTCCATGTTGGCTTGTGCTTGCCGCGCAAGATGTTTGCAGTGAATGCTGCCAAACGACCCAGCGTGCAATCAGTTGCGTCAATCAGATACCATTTGGCTTCTAATTCGCACTTTTTTAACGATTTTGTCGCTGCCATTTTGTTTTACCTTTTATTGTTTTTATTAAAGCACGGCAATTATGACGCAAAGGCGCAGAAAAGTCAAGAAAAATCAATACGGTAAAATAATACCGTGGCAATAGTGTAATAAAAGCCACCCGTTTGGGTGGCGTTTTGTGATTACATTTCAACCGGAATCTGCAATCCCATTAAATCAATCGCGGTTGCCAAGGTTTGGTATGCAACATTCGCAATGTGCAGACGCTGGGCACGTGTGTCAGGTGACACATCGTCGCGCAGGATTGGGCAATTGTGATAAAATGTATTTATCAGTTGGCACAAATCATAGGCATAGTTTGCCAATATATCTGTGGCACGGTTGTCAAATGCGCTTTGCACCGTGCGTTCAAAATCCATGATTTCAATCAACAGATTGCGTTCGTCAATTGTCAGGTTTGCGGATTTTGTGGCACCCTGCCCCGCGGCATCGGCGCGTTTTAATACACTGTTCAGACGGACGGCAGTGTATAAAATATACGGGCCGGTGCGTCCTTCGAAACTGGTGACGGATGCAGGGTCAAAGATATAATCAGAACGAACATCGTGCAGCAAGTCGTTGAATTTTACCGCGGCCAGTGCAATTTGGCTGATTGTTGTGCCGTCCAGTTCTTTGCCTGATTCTGCAACGCGTGCGGCAACTGCTTCGTTTACAGCGTCGATAATATCGTCCAGGCCGGCGGCATTGCCGTCACGGGTCTTGAATGGACGGCCGTCAGAACCGTTGATTGTGCCGTATCCAATGTGTTCAAAATTGTTGTAATCAAATATGCCCGATAATTCCGCCGCACGGAACAGTTGTTCAAAGTGCAGACCCTGGCGTTGGTCGGTAAAGTATATGATTTTGTCGGGGTTATCAACCTGTTTGCGGCAATATACTGCGGCCAAGTCTGTGGAATCATAAGTGTCAGCACCACGGGAATCGGTCCACATGTATGGTGGCATCGGTTTGTTGTCATCGTCGCGCTTTACAATAATAACCTGGGCGCCGTCGCTTTCTTGAATCAGGTTCTTTGCGCGCAAGATTTCTTCGACCTGGGGCAGATATTGTGCAGCGTTGCGTTCGCCCAAATCGTAATCAAATGGCAAAATGTTCAAGCGGTTGACCGTTTCTTGCATCATCTGCATCGATATAGCCAGGAATTTTTCATACAGGGCAAAATAACCCGCGTGGCCGTCCTGGAATCGGGCCTTGATTTCCTGGGCGTGGGCCTGGAATTCTGGATTTTCCTTGGCAAAGGAACTGGCCGCAGGGTAATAAGTGTTTAATTCTGTTGGGTCAATGTCAAAGTCAACTGGGGTTGATGGGTCAAAGTTATCACTGAAATATGGTAATTCAGGGTGCAGGCGTTCAATCCATGCGATAACCAATGCCATTGGTTTGCCCCAATCGCCAATGTGATTCCATGAAAATGTCTTGTGCCCCAAGAATTTAGAAATACGATTAAATGTATCGCCAACGATTGATGTGCGCAGGTGGCCGATGTGCAGTGACTTTGCCACATTGTATGCGCCATAGTCCATGTCGATTGTCAGTGGTTGCGCCACGGTTTGGGGTACTGGGGCGGCGGCAGAATCCCAAATAAATTCGTCTTTTAATTTAATGTTGATAAAGCCAGGGCCGGCGATTGATGTATCGGCAACAAAATCCAGTTCTGTTAATTTCGGCAGAATTTCTGCCGCCAATTCGCGTGGGTTTTTGCTGGCTGATTTTGCCATAACCATGGCTGCGTTGGTTGAAAAGTCGCCAAATTCACGATTGCGGGGGACTTCTAGTTTAACAGTTGTGCCCAGTTTGGCGTTAATCGCGTCTGATACGTGTTTGTACAAATTCATTTCAAAAAACCTTAGATTTAATACAGTTTATATTGGTAAAACGATTCTTACTTTTAATCCGCCCAGTTCGCTGTTTTCCAGGAACATTTGACCGCCGTGATTTTCAATGGCGGTTTGGGCGATTGATAGTCCCAGTCCTGTGCCGCCAGTATCGGCACGTCGGGCGTCGTCCAGGCGTACAAATGGTCGCATTGCATCGGCCTTGCGGTCATCAGGGATGCCGGGGCCGTCGTCTTCGATAATAACCTCGGTCTGGTCGGTGGTGTCGCGTTCGGTTAGTTTTATCGTTGTGTCGGCATAGCGGGCTGCATTTTCAATAATGTTGCTGAACGCGCGCGCCAACGCCATTGGACGGGCATAAAACTGTGCCGGTGCATCAGGAAAATCAGTGATGATTTTCTTGTCCGGGGCCGCATCACGCGCAATGCGGATTAGCATTGGTGGTAATTCGGTCTGTTGTTCAATTTCAGGCATTTCGCCACGGGCAAACGCCAAATAGCCGTTTACCATTTCGGTCATACGATCAATGTCGCGAATGATGTCAGCGCTGTTCGCGGTGCCTGTTTCAACCCCCAGACGCATGCGAGTCAGTGGTGCTTTCAGGTCGTGACTGACCGCGTTCAACATATCTGTGCGTGTGCGGTTGTATCGATCCAAGCGTTCTTTCATTGTAATCATTGATGCGGCGGCTTCGCGGATTTCCTTGGAGCCACTGGGCTGGAACCCGGGTGCATCCAATCCGCGACCAAAGCGATTTGCCGCACGGGCAATGTTGCGAATGCTGCGTGTGTGCATAATGATGAATGGTGCAATCAAAATAGATACAATCAAAAATGAACCAAACAGCCAAATAATAAATACTTCGGTACTGGTTGAATAAATACGATACAGTGATGTGCCAAATGTCGCAATTTGGTTGTCTTTGGTCGGAACATCAATGAAAACCAAACGCTTGTCCTTGTCCATGTATATTTGGGCGGGGCGTTTCAGACGTTTTGATAGTTCAGATGCCAGTTTGCCAGTTTCGTGCGCCTTGTTGTCGTTGTGTTTTGGGCGGTTCAGTGATTCATTGGTTGTCACATTGATGCCAATGTCACTGGCCATTTGACGCGCAGCATCGGCATTGCCATTGTCCATAAAGTTCATCATGGTTGTAATTTCGCCCGCCAAAGTGCGTGCCAGCGTGTCATGAACACGTGACCAGTGATTGCCAAAGAATGCGTTTGCAACAATTACCTGGGCAATAATCAGGGGGATTACAATCATCAATATTGTTCGCGCCAAGAAACTGCGTGGTATCAATCTCATATTCATTCACCTATGCTTTGGGTCAGGTCGATTAGTTTATAACCCCTGCCCCGGATTGTTATCATATCTATGGATGATAATACTATATTTAATTTGCTTCGCAAGCGTTTTGCAACCATTGGCGCGGCGGGTACAATATTGCCCACAGGCTGGGTCAGGTGTGTTAACAGTTTCTTTTCTTCGCCCGACAGTGCCAACATTTTCATCATGCCGTCGGATTGAACGAAAAATTCGCCGTCGGAAAAAATCAGGCCGGTTGGCATTTTTGTGTTTGTTGAACTGGTTTGACGAATAATGTTATTAAGGCGCAATATCAGTTCGCGTATCTGAAATGGCTTGGCCAGATAGTCGTTTGCGCCACCCGCCAGGCCATCAATCGCGTTTTCGGCCCCCGTCATCGCGGTCAGCATTATTACCGGTGTCGTGTTGCCAGCACCGCGTATCTGTTTCAGAAATGTCAGCCCATCCATGCCGGTCATCATGCGGTCAAGCACAATCGCATCAACGGTCATGCGTTCTAAAATAGTGGCAGCTTGTTCGGCAGATTCAGCCGTCAGCACATTAAAGCCAACATTGCGCAAGCCCTGGGCCAGGGTCTTGCGCAACATATCGTCATCGTCAATGATTAAAACAAGTTTGCAAGTCATTTATCTTTGTAATGGTTCAACGGCGTATTCGCCAGGCTGAATTGTGCGCATCGCGTTGTTCGCGCCCATCATGTCTTCTTCGTAAACAGCGGCGCGGAACTGCATACCGCCAGTTGTGAATTCTGTCTTGAATAATGCGTATCCTGTGCCACCGCCGGTTGTTGGGCCCTGCATCCCCAGCGAATAATAGCCGCCTAATATGCCATAGTCCAGGTCAATGTAGTCAATGCTGACCAACAGGGATACATTGCTGAACCCGTCACTGGTCATATTGCATGCGAATTCGCGGTTGGATAATGTTGCCTGGGAATTAACGGGAACCATAATGTCCATAACGGTTGGTTCGCATTTGCGGTCAATGCCGTTTACCAGGAATTCATAGGTCATTCCAACAGTTGCCTTGGATAGGCCAGTTGATACATTGACCTGGGAAATTGTGGCCTTGGGTATTTTAACCATTGCGTTGGCGATGCCACTGCGTACCGGGAATGATATACCGGATTGCAGGCAGTCGCGCGAAAATGGGTCTGCTTCACAGATATAAACGCGGGAATGTGCGTTCATCATAAACATGTTCGCCAGGCTGTTGAACAAGAATGTGCGTGTGATTTTGTCGTTCAGGCGTGTGCACCCAAAATTACGACAGATAATCATCGGACGATCGGCAAAGATAACCCCAGGATGAGCCATTTGTTCAGCGTCGCGGGCAGCGATTATGTTTTTGTCATAGTCCAAACTGTCGGCGCGTTCCATGAATTCTGATTCTGGAATAAAGTTGGGGTCATCAGGGTATGCATAATATGACTGTACCGGTGTTTCAGTGTAAATGGTTTGAAAGTCTTCATACACCATTTCGTCCGCGGCCATAGCGGGTAATGCAAATATTCCTGTGAAAATAGCCAATAAAATAAATCTAGCCATGATAAAGCCCCTTATTCTCTTATGGTAAATCTTAGAACATTTTAGAATATTGTGTAAAGTAAAAATTTTTTATTGAAAAATGCGCTGCGTTTGTTCTATAAGTAGTAAAAAATAAGGAAGGTGTTTAGATATGGTTGACTTAATTATTTCAGGTGAAGCAGGAAAATTACACGCGGTTTATCATAAATCCGAACATTTTGCCGCGCCGTTGGCGGTGGTGCTGTCGGGAAATCCGCGAAACAAGTGTCATATGAACGATCGTGTGTCGTATGCGATGTTCCGTGCGTTTATGGATGCAGGATTTTCAGTTGTGCGCTTTAATTATCGCGGCGTCGGTGATTCCGAGGGACATATCGGCACAACAGCGGAAAATATGCTGGATATTGCAACGGTAATTGACTGGATTCAAAATCATAACGAAGATAGTGACAAGATTTGGTTGGCTGGGAACCAGTTGGGGGCGTGGTATGTTTTGCAGGCAATGATGCGTCGCCCAGAAATTTCCGGTTTTGCCCTGGTGTCGCCAGATACATCGGTGGCTGATTTTGCGTTCCTGTCACCACGACCGAACCGTGGACTGTTGTTGCAGGGGGCGGCAGAATCAGAAGAAGCACGCGCATTCGCAACACATCTGACCCAGATTTTGAAAAAGCAGGCGCAAATTGATTTGGAAACTATTCGTATCAGGGGGGCGGATGCACAATATAGTCAACCAGCAGACTTGCGCCAAATGTATAATGATTTGAAGGCGTATGTTGGACGCGAAAACGCAGAAGATAAGTTGTTGTAAATTATGCAGAGCAAAGAAAGATTTTTAGATGCAAATGTGCCAGACGAATTTGGGGCAACCATTCGTCCGCGAACCTTGGCGGATTTTATTGGACATGAAAGTCTGAAACAGAATTTGTCTGTCTTTGTGTCGGGGGCGCGTAATCGTGGCGAGGCAATGGATCATGTGTTGCTTTATGGCCCCCCAGGACTGGGCAAGACCACATTGGCGCATATCGTCGCAAATGAATTGGGGACAAATTTTCGTGCAACAGCGGCACCAATGCTGACCAAACAAGGGGATTTGGCGGCGATTTTGACGGCACTGGAACCGATGGATGTATTGTTTATTGATGAAATTCATCGTTTGCCGACGGCGATTGAAGAAGTCTTGTATTCTGCGATGGAAGATTTCAAGTTGGACATTATGCTGGGCGAAGGACCAAGCGCGAAAAGCGTGCGTATTGACCTGCCCCCGTTTACGCTGGTGGGTGCGACGACCCGTACGGGATTGTTGTCGAATCCGTTGCGTGACAGATTTGGGATTGATTTGCGACTGACTTTTTATAGTCCTGATGATTTGGCGCGGATTATTCAGCGCAGCGCGAATATCCTGGGTACGCCGATTGATGCGGATGGGGCGTTGATGCTGGCAAAATCTGCGCGTGGGACACCGCGTATTGCGAACCGTTTGTTAAAGCGTGCGCGCGACTTTGCGGGTGTGTTGGGTAAAAATCAAATAACGGCTGATACAATCAAGACCACCCTGTTCCAGTTGCATATTGATGAGTGTGGGTTGGATGAAATAGATCGTGAATATATGAATACGATTATTAAGTTCTATGCCGGTGGACCGGTTGGAATTGAAAATTTGTCTGCGGCGTTATCAGAACCCGCCGATACTATCGAAGATGTGATTGAACCATATTTGATGCAGCTGGGGTTCGTTCAGCGGACACCACGTGGTCGTGTGATTACAGATATTGGTTATAAGCATTTGGGGTTGGAAAAATAAAGGGGGCTGTTATGTCAGATGTTATGATTGATTTGGCGCGTATTTGTGTCCCGTATCCAACGGGATTTACCAGAACTGACCAAACATATGGAATAAAGGTGTTGGGATATGACAAACTGATGTACAATTATTTCAAAGATGTTGGGAATGTTTTGGATGATGCTGGGACCTTTAAGTCGTTTTATGATATTGTGTCGGCGGCGTATTCCGTTGATTTAACAAAGGTTCCGCCTGTTCGTCCACTTGTCAGTTGGATTGATTGGTGCAAGAAAAATGGCGGCGTTCTGATGCATGGTGGCACAGAACAGCAAAAGAAAATACTGAAAGAAGCCAATACCCTGATTTGTGGCAGTGTTGAAGAACGCGATTTCTTGGCGCATCTTTATATGAATATGGCACGGACACTTTTTGATGATTATTTGTTTGATTATAGAATGCCAGTTCCAGCTAGATTTTCGGGAATTAAGGATTTAGAGATTGCACGATTAGTGAATAGATGGGCGTTCCCAGTACAGCAGAAAGTAAAGTAGTATGAAAACACATATTTTCCCCTTTACAATTGCGCTTGCTGATACCGATGCCCAGGGTGTTGTTTATCACGCGCGATATTTGGATATAGCAGAACGTGCGCGAATGAATTGGTTGCGTGGAAAATTAAAGGCCGATGGTGATATTGGGTTTGTTGTAAGTGAGCTTAATATCAAGTATTTGCGACCATTAAAAGTATCTGATGAATTTGTTGTTGAAACAGCGATGACGGACGTTGGGGTGGCATCGGTTCGTGTTGAACAAAAGTTCGTGAAAGATGGTGGGGTTTGTGCTATAATAAACCTTAAAGTCGCATATTTGGGGGCGGATTTGCGTCCCAAAAAGATACCGGACGATTTGATTAGTGGGCTGGTATAACAAGATAGAAAGAAAGGAAAAAGGAAATGGAAAATAATTTTTCGTTGTTGAATCTGTTCGTTGGTGACCTGATGACGGCGTTTGTGTCGATTGTGCTGGTCGTTTTTAGTGTTATGTCGTGGGCGGTTGTTATTGAAAAAATTCGTCTGTGGCGTTTGGTGCGTCAAAAAAAGGTTAATTTCAAGGCTGGTGAATCCGCAGACAAGGCAATTCGTCCGTTCGACAAGAATTTGTGGTTCTTGTCAATGGTGGCGTATGTTTCACCATTTATTGGTCTGTTCGGGACAGTGTGGGGTGTTATGGATTCGTTTGCCGCCATTGGTGTGAATCAGTCGGTTAGTATCGGGGTTATTGCGCCGGGGTTGGCGGTGGCATTGGGAACGACTGCGCTGGGGCTGATTGCGGCGGTGCCGGCGGCAATTGCCCATCAGGTGTTTGCCAAGAAATCTGATGATTTGTATGATAGATTAGTTGAAAAATCCAAAGAAAATAAAAAATAAGGGGTTTCGAAAATGTCGCGTATTCGTCGCAGACAATCAGATGCATCAATCCAATTAACGCCGATGATTGATGTTATGACGGTGTTGTTGGCGGTCTTTATGGTGACAACACCAATGATGACAACGGGAATTGATTTGGAATTGCCACGTGCGGGGGCGTCTGCGATGACGGGCAATGATCATGCAATTCAAATCAGTGTTGATAAAAATGGTAAATATTTCTTGTCAGAAATGCAACTGTCGCGTGATGATGTTGTAAAACGCGCGGTCGCAATGCGTGGTGAAAATCCAAACCTGACCATTATGATTAGTGGTGATACACATACTGATTATGGTGCAGTAATGTCAATGATGGGCAGCCTGAAAGATGCAGGATTTCAAAAGGTAGGACTGCGAACACAGCCAGAATAAGATATGAATAGCGGCAAGCAATTTAATCTTGAAAATTTGTTAATGTCACTGGGGGGGCACCTGGTGTTGGTGGCGATTATGGTCACATCTGTTGCAATTGTTATGAACCGTGCACGCCTGGTCGCGCCAGACAGAATTCAAATTATGGAAATTGATTTGAATGATGTTAAGGTGACCGGCGATGAAACAAAACTGCGTAATGAAAATCCACCAGTGACCGCAAAAGAAGCAGAACCAAAACCGGTGCCAGTAAAGAAAGAAACAAAACCAGTGGTCGAAGAAAAACCGATAGAACAACCAACCCTGGTAGAAGAAGAGCCGGAAAAAGAACCTGAAGAAGAAAAAGAAGCCAAGGAACAAAAGGCGGAAAAGCCCAAGGAAGATGCCCCTGCCCCAAAGAAAAAGCGCGTTATTCGTGTTAACCGCGAAGTTATGTCGCTGGATCGCACAATGACGGTATCGGTGGTTGATGCGCTGCGCGTGGCAATGACGCGTTGTTGGGTTATTGATACAACACGGCCTGATATCAGCGATATTCGTGCTGTGGCACACCTGACGATGCGGCGCAATGGAACAGTGCGGGATTTATGGTTTGAATCTGAGGCGCGCGCGGATACAGATGCGGCATTTTCGTATGTCTTGGATACAATTCGCCAGGCGATAAATGTGTGTCAGCCGTTTAAGATGCTGCCACCAAATGAATTTTCAAAGTGGGAAAAAATTCAGTTAACTTTTTATCCAACCCAGGGTAAAGTTATGTAAGTGCGGAGAGGGAATAATAATTAAAGGGTCGTAAGGTATGAAACAAGATTATTATTCTGAGAATTGGTATCAGGCCACAGAAAAGTTTTATAAATCTGCACCGCGATTCGGTGAACTGAAATGGTGTGTGGCAAATAATCATGATTTTGATATTCCATATGTGTTGATTGGCAATGGACCAAACAAGGTTGTTGTTAATTCTGGGGTTCATGGTTTGGAAGGCTTTTTCGGCAGTGCCGCGCAGTTGTATTTCTTGGAACAGTTTGCGCCATATTTGTCCCAGGAATTATTGAATAAATATACGATTGTTTTGGTGCATGTCATCAATGGATGGGGAATGCAAAATCGTATGCGCGAAGTTATTGATAACAAAAATGGTGGCTTGGTTGATTTGAACCGAAATTTTGGTGTGGATTTCAGTCAGCCGTCAAAACTGCCACAAAACCCAAAATATGATATTGCACATGATTTATTGTTATCGCGCCCAGATGCCGTGGGCAAGAAAAACGCACTGAAACAGTTCAGAAATCAGCATTTGCATGATGGTGTGTGGGATGCAATTAGTCATGGCCAGTACACGCATCCGTATGGGCTGTTCTATGGTGGGGCGGCGCCAATGACGGAAAATAAAATGACGATACATATTTATGATGATGTTATGCAAGGGGCACAGTCGCTGATGTCGATTGGGCTGCATACGGGACTGGGGCGGTTTGATAGACGGCGCGGTCGTGTGACATGGCAGTTGCTGGTATCGCATCCGGAAAATCATCCGAATACACAGTTCTTTACTGATAACTTCGTTGCAACAGCGGTGATTCCTGATAATCGTGCGGTCAACGGCCCGGTATTACAGGGGGATTTGGTTGATGTATTGGAAGCGCGCTATGCGAAACCGGACCTGCCGGTTTATACGGCGGATTTTGAGATTGGTACAGGTGAATTTCCAATTATGTCCCCGATTTACAAGCGTATGGATATGGGGGATGCGCGATACGATTTGTTGCACGATGGTAAAATCAATCAGACAACATTGGCGAATCTGACCGAAAGTTGGTATCCGTCAGATGCAGGGTGGCGACAGGATGCCTTGTTCAAGGCGGGGATGTTGTTTACAGAAATGTTGCACAATATGCGTCTGCGATAAAAAACGCCCAATTGGGCGTTTTTTTAATCGATACCATTCAGGTTTCGCAGTAATTTTAAGACCGTTTCACGCTGTGCGTCATTTGGCAATTTCCAAAACAGGTTTACAATTTCCAGTGATGCATTTCGTGACAATGGATCGTCAACATCTTGGTCGGCGACGCGGCCAGTGCGACGGGCACGTGGATCTTCGGTAATATAGCCAGGCAGCCCGGAAAAGAAAAATGAAATCTGACTTTCCAGTGCCTTGCTGATTTCGAATAGACGCGCGGCAGATACGCGATTTTCCGCGCTTTCGTATTTTTGAACCTGTTGGAATGTGACGCCACATACCTGGGCCAGGTCTTTTTGTGACCAACCCATCATTACACGGCGCAACTGAATTCGTTGACCGATATGTTCGTCAACAGCGGTGGGTTGAAATGGTTTTCCACTCATGATTCTTTTCCCTCATGTATAGATTTTTATCTTATACGGGAATTTATACAATTTTTCTTTTGCGTTTGCAATGAAAAAACAGCTATATTATGTACAGTAATTATATAAAGAAAGGCAGGAAAAATGACGAAACCACTGGTATTGTGCATTATGGATGGGGTTGGAATTAACAAAAATTCGGATAATAATGCCGTTGCAATGGCGAATATGCCATTTTTAAAGGGGCTGATGGCCAAATATCCGCATGCGGTGTTGAACGCCAGCGGGGTGGCGGTGGGGTTGCCCGATGGGATTATGGGAAATTCCGAGGTTGGACATATTACAATTGGTGCGGGGCGCGTTGTAAATCAATTCTTGCGCCGGTTCCAGGTCGAAGACTGGGACAAGAATGTTGCGTTGGCCCAGTTCGTTGAATCTGTACGCAATAGTAATGGTGTTGTGCATGTGGCAGGTCTGATGTCAGATGGTCGTGTGCATTCAGATATTAAAGATATTATTTTTATAGTTCGTCGTGTTTTAGATGCGGGGTTGCGCGTGGTTTTGCACTTTATCGCTGATGGTCGTGATACACCGCCACAATCTGCCCGTGGGTATGTTGATATGATAAATGATGCGTTGGGTTATGCACTGCAAGACGGGCGCGTGTCTTGGGGCAGTGTCAGCGGACGATACTATGCAATGGACAGAAATAATAACGATGACCGTACAGATTTGGCGTTTAATGCGATTGCGCGTGCCAGTGCCGTGCATCATGCGCAAACGATTGTTGCAGCATTGGAAAACGCCTATGCGCGGGGCGAAACAGATGAATTTATTCAGCCAACAGTAATTGATGGTGCGGTGCCAATTGATGCCCGTGATGGCTTTGTCTTTGGTAATTATCGCAGTGATCGTGCGCGACAAATTGTTCGCAGGGTCGCAGGGACAGGTGCCAAGATGCTGGGCTTTTCACAGTATGGCGAAGGTTTGGATGATGTGTGCCCTGCACTGTTGCCGGATGTTAAAATTAAAAATACATTGGGTGATGTATTGGCAGAAAATGGGTTGCGCCAGTTGCGTATCGCAGAAACAGAAAAATATAATCATGTGACATATTTTATGGATGCTGAACGCAGTATCGATTTTGTGGGTGGCAAGAAAATACTGGTGCCGTCACCGTCGGTTGCGACATTTGATTTACAACCTGCGATGTCTGCGGTGGAAATAACAGATGCATTGTTGCCAGTACTGGGGGATTTTGATGTTGTTATTTTGAACTATGCAAATGGTGACATGGTTGGGCATACGGGAAATTTAGATGCCACCGTGCATGCGATGGAGGTTTTGGATGCCCAATTGGCGCGTTTGGTTCCGGCAGTGTTGAAATTGGATGGCACGATTCTGATTACTGCGGATCACGGGAATGCAGAACAGATGTGGGACGAATCGCAGAATGCGCCACTGACATCGCATACGACAAATCCTGTGAATTTTATTGTGGTGTCGAATAATGCGCCGGCGGTGCGTGATGGCGGATTGGCGGATATTGCACCAACAATGTTAAAGTTTTTGGGGATTAAACAACCTGTGGAAATGACGGGAAAAAGCCTGGTTTAAGATTTTTTGCGGCGCAAGGCAAAGAAATCGCGCAATAATTGTGCGGATGCGTCGGCGTATTCGGGTATCTGTTTGACATTTGGACGCCACAGATGACGGTCAGTGTCATAGATGCGGGCGTTGCTGGTTATGCCACCACCCTTTTCATCAGTTGCAGCGAAATAGATATTGTTTATCCGTGCGAATGAGATTGCGGTTGCGCACATCGCGCACGGTTCTAGTGATACATAGATATCACATTCGTCCAAAAATTTAGTGCCCAGTTTTTTGCACGCACGGTTGATTGCGACGATTTCAGCGTGCAGCGTTGGGTTCTTTTTTTGTTGCACCTGGTTTTCGCCGCGGGCGATGATTTTGCCGTCGCGAACAATGACCGCGCCGATTGGAACATCGTCGTGGGCAAATGCACGTTGGGCTAAAATTAAGGCTTGCGTCATAAATTTCATACTTTATACTTTATCGTATGGATTCAAAATTGCAAATTATTTCAGGTCGTTGGCGTGGTCGGGTTTTGTTTTTGCCGCCAAATGCGCGCCCAACACAGAATATGGCGCGGATTGCGTTGTTTAATATGCTGGAATCCGGGGTGATTAACTATATGCCCCAGTTGTATGTGTGGGATGCCTTTGCGGGCAGTGGCGCGTTTGGAATTGAATGCCTGTCACGATATGTTGGGGCGCGGGCATTGTTTACGGATATTTCAATGGATTCTGCACAGACGGTGCGTAAAAACCTGGCAATGCTGAATATCGGCGCCTTTGCCGAGGTTATTCGTACAGATGCCCCATCGGTTGTTCAACGTTTTGCACCGGTGGTGAACCTGGTGTTCGTTGATCCGCCGTATGCATCGGCGAATTTGGGCGTGGCGTTTGTGAAAAAGTTTGGCAAAGTTGGGAACAAGGGAACCATCTTGATTTGGGAACAGGAAGCCGAAAATGCGGTAGAACCAAATCCAAAGCATTGGGATGTTTTGCGCGATAAAACATACGGTCGTGCCCGGTTCTTGATTTTGCATAAAAAATGACTTGTAAAGAATTTATAGATATTGTAAACTCAATGTTATAAATGCGGGGGATTTTTGGATGAAGTCAGTGTTTCTTGCTTTTTTACTGTTGGCGGTACCGTTTGTTGCGGCTGCTGATGAGATGGCCTCTACTGACTGGGTCGCGGGATATGTGAACCACACAACACAAAACAAAGTAGATGTTTCTGAAACGGCAAATCAAACTATGGCTGGTACTTATACGGTGTCGGGAACACTGATTGTTCCAACGCCGCCATTGCCAAGTGCACAATAGTGGTAGAAGTGATTAAATATTTTTTGATTTTTATTGCGTGCTTGTTTGTTTCGGGGGTGTATGCTGCCCAAGTTGTTAATGTAGAATATATACACAACAAGATTTATGATAAGTGGAATTTAGATATTCCGTATAATGCGGCATTGGATAATCCCAAGGTTGCGGCAAATATGGAATATTTATTAACAACGGTTGATGTTGCAAACACTATGTTGAATGGTGCACCAATTTCAAATTATGCCGATGGTGTGTATGCAACGATGGCGGCAGCAGATACGATTGCTGCTGATTACGCGGTTGATACATTGATAAAATATGTTGGCCCTAAGGTAATGATTTCGTTGGATGCTGATGATGGTAATGGGATTGTAAATACTGTTTCATGTTCTAGTTCGGGGACGTGTGTGTTGCCATACCCGGGGGTGACAAAGGATAAATATGCCTTTACAGGAAAATGGTGCACAGAAAAAAGTGGCGCGGGAACCTGTTGGGATGCAAAAACAGATTATTCAGTGGATTCTTTTGCTAATGATGTGACCCTGTATGCAGAATGGAAACCTGTGTATAAAATTACTGTGATTGCAAGCAGTGGGGAATTTGCAGGGGCAACAATGCCTGTGCCGGAATCTTTTTGGCTGCTGTATGGTGTAAAATGGTGCGCCGATGAACACTGTCAAAATGATTTGGTGGAATTGAGTAAAATGCCCGCCCTGCCTGGGTATGAATTTGATGGAATAAAAACAGTTGCTATGTCTTGGATGGGGGTTAAGGCAAATACAATTATTGATAAGGATGGGCGTTTTGTAATGGATGATGCGGCACTAACAACCGCCAGCGCGGCGGCAAGTGCAATTATGTCTTGGGAACGTGGGCAAACATATTGCGCACCAGGAACATATTATGTTGGACACGGAACACAATATAATAGTGCCTATTGTCAGTCGTGCATGGTCGGTAATTATTGTAGTGGTGGTAATTTCGTCACAACATATCAAGATTTTTCAATCGCCAGTGGGTTGTCACAATGCCCTGATGGTGGCGCAACATTGGTCAGTGGCGCAGACAGTATAACAGACTGTGTCAAGGTTGTTGAATATAATACGGACAACGGTTCAGGAATCCAGTCGTGTTATATGGGTGAAAACGGTCAATATAATCAAAAGTGTTTTGATTTTGTGATAAGCAAGTGTAATGCAGGTTATTGGTTGGAAAATGAAACAGATGCGAATTGTTCACCGGTGGATTATGGGTATTATAGTGTGAATAATTCGTTGACACGCGTACGCTGCAATAATGGCGGAATTACAGATAGTCAAATCGCATCTGGTTCATCTGATTGCTATAAGCCAGAAAACTGTGACGGTGGTGGTGTGCGAAAGTGTTATTACAATCCGTTAAATGGTGCGTATGTAAACTGTACATCGTGCGTGCAATAGTTTTTAATAAAATCGCTTGATTTTTCAAAGGTTTTCGGTAATAATACGCGTCGCACAGCACCCTTGGAGGCTGTGTGAATATAAACAAACAAGCTATAAAAGGACAAAAAATGGCTATTAACTTAAATGCAGAAATTCGCAATGTTGCTGGCAAGGGGGCCGCA
>JAZTWE010000023.1:0-10287 GCA_045635705.1 Candidatus Enterousia sp. | reverse complement strand
GTAAATAAATCAGGTGTCTTGCTCATACCCCGATTATACAACAAATAAAAAATCCCGCGCAAGCGGGATTTTTCTAGGATATTTTATCTATTCTGCGAACGCGGCGTTCAATGTTATCAAACGGACTTTCCAAGAAACTTTGTACACATAAAAATGCCATTTCAATATCAATATCATCCGCGGCCAATGCTAAAACATTTATATCGTCATGGAAACGATCGTCACGCGCCTGGTCTGGACGATCACAGCGCGATGCGCGCAAATGACGATATCGATTTGCCGCGATTAAGACACCCGCACCTGTACCGCAAATAATAATTCCGCGGGCATTTTTATCGTCCAACATTGCATCCGCCAATGTTGCCGCAACATCTGGATAGTCTGCCGACACATTTGGATTATCAACCCCCAGATTCACAACACTATACCCGGCCGCAGCCAACATCTCTATCAGGTACAACTTCAATCCAACACCACGATGATCAGCAGCCAAATAAACTTTTGATACTGTTTTATTCATTTTTCTTTGTCCTTTCTTTTTGACAGTTTACATTCCAAACCTGTATTACCGGTGATATTCAGTGTGCGATACGACAACACCCCCGTCATTTGGGCGGCACTAAAAACATTTGCAACATTGACCGTCGCCGGTCCATCCAACGCACCATGCAAGAACAATACATTTGCAATAACGGCACCCTCAACCTTGCCACCACGCCCAATAACCAGTGTTTCACATTCAACATCACCAATAATATGGCCATGTATTTGCACGGTATGATCTGTCTTGATATCACCATTTACCTGGCACCCTGCCCCGATAACTGTTGGTGACTGCTTTTCTTTTGCGTTTGTAAATGCCAACATTTCCTTATTCCTTTACAAATTTAGTTGGGTCAAAATGTGCGCCTTTGTATCTGATTTCATAATGCAGATGCGGCCCAGTGGATCGACCCGACGACCCCGCCAATCCAATAACAGTACCCGGGCGAACCCAATCACCACGCGATACATTTATTTGGGACAGATGGGCATACAATGTCGTAAAGCCCAACCCGTGATCAATTTCAACTGTTGTCCCATATCCCACACGTTCACCCGCCGACACAACGCGCCCCGGGGCAACCGCCATCAATTCTGTTCCTATTTTTCCGGCAAAATCGATACCCTTGTGACTTTTCGGCTTGCCAGTGAATGGATCGTTGCGGGTTCCATAGTTTGATGTTATCCGTGCCTTGGCCAATGGTGCCCCGATTGGCAGCATTTCATTCAAGCGACCCAGCCCGTGCCACTTTTCCAAACCATCCGCCAACTTTTGATATTTTTCATCCAGTTTCTTGTCAAATTCAATCGGACTGAATGCCGCACCAACCAGCGGGCTGGAAAACTTGTTTGCATTTCGCACCAGCGTATTTTGGTTCAGCCCCAACGCAACAATTGTCGCATTTATCTTTTTTATATTTTTTTGCAGTTCATCGGTATTTTCCTTGGTCAAGACCGATACTTTTTCAACAATTTGATTGTCGGCTTCGGCGACCAACAAGATTGATTCTATCATTTGAGCATTGCGCTTTTTCAGTTCTTCATTTTCCACCTTGGTCAATTCGTATTCCGTGGACAATTCCGCCATCTTGGTATATTCAGGCGAATATTCTTCGTCCTTGAACATTTCATTTATGCGTGTGCGCAAGAAATCTAGTTCACCCCATGTTTTAACGCGGGTATTCATCAGTTTTTCTTTTTCTGCATCATCCAATTTCTTGGTATTTAATATTTTATCATCAACGACATTCAGATTACGCACCAAATCATTATATTTTTTCAAATAGACTTGCAAATCGGTCATATGTCGCGCATGTTGACTTTCCATTTCTTCCAGTTGGTTGGTACGCTTTTGCAACATTGGTCGATGATATACAAAAACATATGTTGACCACGATGCCCAAATAAACAATCCAATCTTGCCACAAAACTTTGTAAAGCGCCAAAAACTGCTTTGTTGAAAAGTATAAACATTACCATTTGGTGTATCCATCACTGTAAATTCGCGTGGCGGAAAAAGGCGTGCAATAAAACGCCACAACGCACGAAACGGCGAAGTAATAAAAGCCCACAGCGATGTAAAATGTCGTGTTATAAAGTTTATCATTGCTGCCCCAGTGTACCCAATGCTTTGGCAATAGTCAAGCCATCGCGCAATACAGGCTCGTAATTCATTTTCAGTCCCTGGTGCAGGATTGTTGGTGCTTTGCTGCCCACGCGCCCACGAATCAAGACCCGTTCTGCGACCATTTTTGCCCCATACAATGGCATAATATTTATATCGCCACACACCTTGTTCATCACCGAGACTACATCCGCCAGTGCGCCCGCATCAACAATTGTACAAAACCACCCCTGTGGCCGAACACGACGCAGACACGCACGACACCACGCCACCAAATCAACATTGTGGTGCGCATTATGTCGCGCGGGCGTTCCCTTGAAATACGGCGGATTACTGACCACCACATCGTATGTACTGGTTGTTTTCCAGGTTAAAATATCCTGGTTCAGCAATTTAATATTCACATTATTTAACTGCATGTTTTCTGTACAGGCAATCAACATTTCATCACTGACATCCAGTCCCGTAATTTCCAAATTCGGACTATGTGATTGCGCACACAACGACACACCACCACTGCCAATTCCCACATCCAGCATCGTCCGCACATTCGCAGGCACAAAGGCTGCCAACCACACCGCATCTGATGTTGGGTTATAGTGACCACGGCGCATTTTCACGCGCCCACCGACCAGGGTAAAAATTTCTTGTTTTTGTGACATGCCTATATAATAATTCAATGAAATCAAAAGGCAAGTTTATGTTTAACGAAACAATAATCGTACAAAGCGCCATCAGCGCATTCAACAACGCCGCATTGTGGGCACCTGCATTTGCATGGTGGGCAATATTATCATTGCCATTGTTGTTTATTGCATATACTTGCGCAGGCCCAATATTATCGCGCCTGGGCTGGGATACATCCAACATTCAAAATCGCGTATCTATTTTCAGCGTTATTTTAACATTTGCATGGGTTGTAATGTTTGGCGGCAATTATGGCGTGCTGCGCGATGGTTGGTCTGCATTACCACTGATGACCGCAACGATTATTTTTCTGACATCACTGTTTGTTATGTCACACCGCAATGAAATAGCGCGACCAAACATCAGCAAAAAATGGCGTATAATTTCATGGCTGATAATTATTTGCGCGATTGGATTATCGGACACCCACACATGGTGGGGACCGTTATTACAGTTGGGTGCGCTGGGGCTGGGGATTACACTGGGTCGCTATGCACGCTGTGAAATGCGCACTGTGGCCGGCACCTTGCTGATTATGCTGACAGTCACAACCGCAATATTGATGCAACCTGAATTTTTCCGATTTGGCCAACTGGGTAATTTAACAGTGGTGCACTTGTTATCAATATTGCTTTTGGGATTATTTGCGATGGCAACATTGGCGTTAAACAACATCCCATCACAATCCAAAATTCATCACAGCGCGTATGTAAAACTAAAATGGCTGATGCGTTGTATCACCCTGCTGGGGGGCGCACTGTTTATATTGACCGAGGCTCTGCCCCTTTTCCTGGGCACACTGGCATCTGCATTTTTAATGTTTGCCCTGTCCATTTGGCACAGCCAGAAAGTCCCAAACGACCTGGTATCCAAGACATTTGCAATCACACTGATTTTATTTGGCGCAATAACTGTTATGCCCGTGATAAGCGCGCTGGGTGTGTTATATTGGACAACAATACCACACAGCGCACTGCGAAACGACTTAAAGACCTTGTTATAATTGGTTATATTTCTTTAATACCAAAACAAGTTCATATAATGTATTATTTCCAGCGACAATAATTAAAAAAAGCGAGAAATAATATGGCAATACATCCAACAGCGATTATTCACGACGGCGCAAAACTGGGCGCAGATTGTAAGATTGGTCCATTTTGCATTGTTGGCCCAAATGTTGTACTGGGCGACCGTGTTGAACTGGTTTCTAATGTTGTTATTGATGGCAAGACATCAATTGGCGACGACTCTATTGTTTATCCATTCGCCGTTGTCGGCGTTATGAGCCAGGACCTGAAATGGCAGGACGAAGCAACAATGACCGGTGTTCGCATTGGCAAACGTTGCAAGATTCGCGAATATGTGACGATTCATTCTGGAACACCTGCATCCGACGGCACCGTTATTGGTGACGACTGTCAAATTATGGTAAACGCACACGTCGCGCACGACTGCAAGGTTGGCAACAGTGTTGTCATGTCGAACCTGGTACAATTGGCCGGCCATGTAGAGGTTGAAGATTTCGCAATTATTTCTGGTGGCGCAATGGTGTTGCAATTCGCACGCATTGGCCGTAACGCATTTATCGGTGGTATGTCGGGCGTTGGCAACGATGTTCTGCCGTACGCAATCTATGACGGTTCACCACGCGCCGTATATCGCACAATCAATCGTGTTGGCCTGATGCGTCATGGATTCAGCAACGAAGATATGCACGCAATCCACGCAGTATATTCTGCCGTGTTCCGTGGCACCGAAGGTACCGTCACCGATCGCCTGGCCAAGGTTCGCAAAGAAGTAAAGAACAACAAATACGCAATGGATGCGATTGACTTTATTGAAAATCGTTCAAAACGCGGAATTGGTACATCAAAGAATGCCGAATAAGCAACCACGCATTTTCATAATTGCCGGCGAAGTATCTGGCGATGTCTTGGGCGCACACATAATGCGCGAAATGCCTGATGCCGAATTCATCGGCATTGGTGGTGAAAATATGATTGCCGCCGGATTGACCAGTCTGTTTCCAATATCCGACCTGGCGGTCATGGGAATCATAGAGGTTTTATTACATGCCAAAACACTGATGCGGCGCGTCAATGAAACAGTAAACGCAATTATCAATGAAAAGCCTGATATCGTACTGACAATTGATTCACCTGGATTTGCAAAACAGGTTGTTCATGCATTGCGCAAAAATCCGATGGGTCGTGAACTGATTGCGCACGGCATGCGATTTCATCATGTTGTCGCCCCCCAGGTATGGGCATGGCGACCCGGGCGCGCAAAAAAATACGCAAAAACATTCGATAAATTATACGCGTTCTTTGAATTTGAAACGCCCTATTTTACGCGCCACGGACTGGAAACCGTCGCTGTTGGGCATCCAATTGCAAGTGGCATTGTTGGTAAATACAAACCCAACAAAAAACAAGATAAAAAAATTATTACCCTGGTCCCCGGCAGCAGAATGTCAGAGGTAAAAAAACTGCTACCACTGATGCGCGATGTTGTTGACATGCTGACACGCAACGGATATATGGGCTATGAATTCATTATTCCGACCGTTGAAACAACCGACGAATACATACGCAATGAAATAAAAAAATGGCGAATTCAACCGACACTGGTACCCGCCACGCAACGATACAACACATACATAAACACATATATTGCAATCGTTGCCAGTGGCACGGTATCTGCGGAATTGGCAATGATGCACATACCAACAATTGTTGTATATAAAATGAACGCAATAACAACATGGATTGCGCGTCATCTGATTCACACAAAATGGGTATCACTGGTAAATATTTTGCTACAAAAATCAGTTTATCCCGAATTCTTGGGCCCAAACGCAACCGCCGAAAATGTAATAAATGCGGTTCAGCAATTAACGATACCATCTGTCCGCGACAAGATGATTGACCAATTAAAATCCGCAGACAACATGTGGCATCACACCGATGGCGATGCATGTCAATTGATTGCTAAAAATATCATGAAATAAATTATTAGAATAATGGTGGATGTGATTGGACTCGAACCAACGACCTCTTCGATGTGAACGAAGCGCTCTAACCAACTGAGCTACACATCCAAAAAACAGCAGTCGTATTATAAATACAAACCCTATTACTTTTCAAGTTTTTATTTGGTCATTTGGGCATAAAATGCTATAATAATTTCAATGAAATTTTCGCAAATACGGTGGTTATTTTTCACAGGTATATTACTAATCAGTGCGGCAAATGCGGCATCTTTTTTGACCCCGACCAAGTTTCCAACCACTGCATCTGATTACACATTCACCCAGCGCATTGAAAACAAGACCGATGGTTATGAACCCTATGCGGGATTAAGCACATATCAAATACTAAAATTTGAATCCATGGAAGATTATGCCCACCAGGCAATTATTTCAGCGCAACAATCTGCTGGCATCAGCACCTGTGATGGCTGTGCCCCGGATGGCACCCCACCACCCCAGGACGGCACAACAATCACCCCCACACCAACGCCACCCACCCAAACCGCAAGCGCACCGATACCATCGTCTTCGGGCGAATTAAATGGCTACTGCGCGCGCCGAAATCCAAACATTCCAACCGGTCAACAGATTCCGTTCGGCCTGCCCGTAAACACTGATGACCTGCCCGCGAACATAACAGAACGCAGCCAAAGAATCGCAAAAAATACAAACAACGGTTTGTTCTGTTCGCCGTACGGTTGCGCCCGCAAACGGCCACACGAAGGAATCGATATCGGATGTACCGCCGACTTCTATCAAATGCCAATTTATGCCACGGCCGACGGTGTTGTTGAACACATCACCCGGGCTGGCAACAACGCATCTGCCGGCAACTATATTCGCATTAACCATGGTGGTGGTTGGATTACCCAGTACATGCACCTGGACCAAATGTTTGTGACCACGGGTCAACGCGTATCTGCCGGTTGCTTAATTGGCCTGATGGGGCACACGGGTGGTAACCGCGATCAAAAGGTTCGCAACATGGGTGTTGATTTAACACACCTGCACTATGAAATACTATATTCTGGTCGCGCATCATATGTCACGGCACCAAATGGCGCCCGAATTCCAATTGTTCGCGGCGACAGTGAACTGGGCCCATGCGGCAACTTCAAGGCCAAGATATACCCCAACAAAATAATGGTTTACAAATAAAAAAACAGCCGAACAAACGGCTGTTAATCCTTCGTGGTGGGGATAGTGGGACTTGAACCCACACGGTCGCAATGACCAAAGGATTTTAAGTCCTCAGCGTCTACCATTCCGCCATATCCCCGAAGACCCGAAAATTTTGGTGGAGCTGATGGGACTCAAACCCACGACCTCTACGATGCGAACGTAGCGCTCTATCAACTGAGCTACAACCCCAATTATTTGGTGCGGATAAGAAGACTCGAACTTCCAAGGTGTTGCCACCACTAGTACCTGAAACTAGCGCGTCTACCAATTCCGCCATATCCGCAGGCGTCTGACATACTATATCAATTTTACATCCATTGCAACAAGAAAATTCATAATTGCATACATTGAATTAAATATTCGCTTGCCCTGATTTTTATAAATTTGCTAAGATTTTACTTAGAGATGAAAGGGGTTCTGATTTTTATTACAAATATGCTGGTCTGCATTGGCATTGCCAACGCGGCTGTTCGCGACGGAACCAGTGTTAATCGCCAAAAATCCCCAACCCAATCGGTACAACAACGCATATCCACGGAATCCAAGTCTGCACGCAGTTCGCGTGGCCGCACATCGGTGCTGACCCCACGGGCCACACAGAACACCACTGCGCGCAGTGCCACAACACAAAACCGCACAACCAACGCCCGCAAAACATCCAACAATCGCACAACCGTTTCGCGCAGTGCCCAGCCCACCGTTTCTGCACGTGCCACATCCGGCGCACAAACCCCGGCCGTTGAAACACGCACTGGCGCAGAATACGAACAGTGCAAGACCGCATACTTTACCTGTATGGATCAATTTTGCAGTCTGAAAAACGATGATTATCGTCGTTGCGCATGCAGTAATCGAATCTATGCCCTATCTGAACAGCGCGACACACTAACCGATGCCGGGGAACAGTTAACTGTATTTAATGAAAATCTGGATATCGTTGGTCTGACATCTGCCCAGGCAACCGCGATGCGCACCGAATCGGACGGCGAATCCGCATTGATGTCCGATACATCTGCATCCAAGGCACTGCTGGATGCGATTATGAATTCTATTCGCGGCCAGGATGCCAGCGTCAGTGGCAAATATTCCGATTTGAACAGTATCAACCTGTCATTTGATGCGACAAACGCATTTGGCACCATGGATGCCGGCCAGGCCATCGCCGCATACGACGGTCAAAATTTATACAGCGCAGTATATCCCCAGTGTCGCGCCGCGGTTCGTGCAGACTGCAACGACGCATCATTGCAACGTGCGATTACCGCATATCTGATGGCCATTGAACAAGACTGCAACACCGTTGCGACCGCTATTGAAAACACGCAAAAACAATTAAAATCTGCCGTCCGCGAAAGCAGCGCAATGCTGGACCTGGCTCGTGTTGAAAACAGACAAAAACACAATTCAGACGACATCACAACATGTATAAATAATGTAGAGGCTGCAATCCTTAACGAAAATGTCTGTGGTGCTGGCTATCACAAGTGCCTGGACAATGGTGAATTTATTGACATTTCAACCGGCCAGCCAATTGCCGGTGTCGAAGACTTTTACAAACTGGAAACATTGCTAACATTTGCCGACGGTTTGGAAGCGGCCGACCAAAAACTATCAAAGATGTCATCAAATGCGATGTTCGTGCACAACTTTGAAAACAGAACAAAAAAGTTTGCCGCCGATGCCCTGGATAAATGTCGCGAAGATGCCGACATTGTTTGGGCCGAATATTTGGACAAGGCAATGTTATCTATCTACTATGCACAAAAAGATAAAGTATCCGAAATTAAACAAAACTGCTTTGACTATATTTCTCAGTGTTATATGGACGGCGAAACATCAATCGATGCCGCAATGAGTGCGCTTGGCGAAACTGGCAATATTGTTCTGCAACCACAAAAGGTTGCATTAAATGCCCAAATGTGCAGCGACTATGTAAATTCATGCAACAATATGTTCCAGGACCAAGGTAACATTATTGAACAGTACATCGCCAACCGCACAGATACCGACCGCCTGACCGCATGTCGCGCAATTGCTCAACAGTGCTTTGACAACTATGGTAACACCAACTATGAAAACTTTTACTATCCATACAGTGGTCTGTTTACAACCGGACGCGCCCTGGATTGGTTTACACTGTATGAATACAGTGGTGCAGAGGGTTCCGAAACCAAATCTTATAAGTCTGAATGCGCCAAACAATTAGCCAATGTAGAGGCCTGTAATGATCCTGAACTTATCGAACAGGCATTTGGGGGCTTTGATTCAATTCCAACCAACAATATACCAGACGACACCGGTTATTATAACTACTTTTATGAAACAACTGGCGAAGGCGAAGCTGTAAAACAAACATTCAAAAACATCAAATATGGCATTGCATCTGGCGATGCGGGCGCAATAAAACTTAAAAACCATAACATTCGCCCAACAGGTATCGCAACCGAAGTGTATAACAAAACAATCGCAATCCTGTCAACCCAGTGTACCAACCTGATGGGACGCTTTATGGAATTACATACAATCGATACCAATTCTTATCAAGAAAACAACCTGTGCGTATCAACATTTACTACAAACGAAAAAAGCAAGTACCATAATTTGAACGATATATACAAATTTGCATATCACGAAAACATGTGTCCACGCAATTATGACCTGGATGTTGACACGCAATCATGGGGCGCATGCCTGTGCTGGGAAAATGGCGGCCGTCGCAGCAAGGCTGGCGCATCGGCGAAATGCGTTGCCGCCCTGCCCGTTATCGAGGATGCCAAAGATGCCGTATGTTCACAAAACGATACCGCATCAGAATATACCTTGGCTACCGCAACTACATCCGAAGATAAATGGTGCACCCAAAGTGTTATTTCCAAGTATTATCAGGTTTGCCCATTAAGCCAAACTGGCCTGCCCGAAGGGTTAAACTGTGAAACATCGGACAAAACAGATTTAACAGATTTATTACCGCAAGGTGTCGAATAAAAAATCCCCCAACTGGGGGATTTTTTAGTATTCATCCGCCTTCACTGCACTTCATCGCAATGTGGTTCATATGATTACTTTGATAAATAAAAGTTTAGTTTACAAAACACATTAAGTGTTTTGTCATTCCGTGGCTTGACCACGGAACCTAGGTTGTGCGCACAAAGTGCGCACAAATAATAATGTTTTTATGACCTGGGTCCCGTGGTCAAGCCACGGGATGACAGAATTTTTT
>JAZTWE010000022.1:0-14476 GCA_045635705.1 Candidatus Enterousia sp. | reverse complement strand
TGACGGTGTAAATACTGGCGGGATTGACGGGGCTCGAACCCGCGACCTTCTGCGTGACAGGCAGACGCTCTAACCAGCTGAGCTACAACCCCTTAAAGCCCACATATCTTATACCGCATTAAAAATAAATGCAAGTGGTTTTTTTCATAAATGTAAAAAAAAAAGTTTAAATCAGTATTCATCGCGTCCTGTACACAATAAAAAAAATCCCCCAATCGGGGGATTTTTTTGATTCGGCCGGGATTATTCGGCTGTTTTTTCTGCTGCCGCTTCGGCAACTGGTTCTGTGACAACAGGTGCCTTCTTGGCATTTTCGTCACGATCAACCAATTCGATAATCGCCATTGGTGCCGCATCACCATAACGGAAGCCCGCTTTCAACACGCGTGTATAACCACCTGGGCGGTTTGCATAACGTTTACCCAAAACATCGAATAACTTTTTAACTGTTGCTGCGCTGTTGTTGCCCAATTCAGATGCAGTCAGACGACGGTTCGCAACAGTGTCATTCTTGGCGCGAGTAATCAGTTTTTCAACGACACTGCGCAAATCTTTGGCTTTTGGTAATGTTGTTTTAATCTGTTCTTTTTCAATCAAGTTTTTTGCCAGACCAATAAACAAGGCCTTGCGTGCATTAGTGTCGCGATTGAATGTACGACCTGCTTTCATGTGTCTCATCGATTACTCCTTTTGGTTTCTGCCCATCGGGTGATGGGATTTCTTTTGAGACGTCCGCGACCTGATTTTCACCAGAACCACGGGGTTAAAAATTATTGTACCTTGGCACCATCTTTACCAAAGAAAATCATCCGAAACATCTGCGCAAAAACGCTCTGTCCCTGCAAAAACTTCTGCTTTTTGCCTTTAACTTTCTTTTCTTCTTTTGCCACAGCACATCCTTTTATATCACATTTTCTTAACAACACAAGCAAATTTAACTATTTCCTTGCTTTGCTTAGAATTTAAATTATATGAGATTATTGGAAGCGTTTGACGGTTCACAGTGTAGTTTGACCTACATAAGAACCGACAAACGCGACAAGAATCCATATATTTTAATTTATTTGTATGGGTCTTCGTATTTCTTGGCCAATTCCGCAATGTTTTCTGGTGGCCAACCTGGGACTTCCATACCCAAGCCCAAGCCCATCGCTTCCAGTTGAACCTTGATTTCGTTCAAGGACTTGCGACCAAAGTTTGGTGTTTTCAACATGTCGGCTTCGGTCTTTTGTACCAATTCGCCCAACCAGTTGATTTTGTCGTTCTTTAAGCAGTTGTTTGCACGAACTGACAATTCCAGTTCATCAACATGCTTTAACAATTTTGGATCAAATGGCAATGCATCTTTCGCCTTGTCATCTTCGATTGCTGCGGTTGTTTGGGCAGGATCTTCGAAGTTGATGAATACAACCAATTGATCAGTCAAAATGCGTGCCGCAAACGCGATTGCATCTTCGGGCGATACAGAACCGTTTGTCTTTACCGTCAATTCCAATTTGTCATAGTCAGTGGATTGACCAACGCGGGTTGGCAAAACATCACTGGCCACATTCAAAATTGGCGAGAAGATAGAATCAACCGGAATTACACCCAATGGCAAACCATCAGCGTGTGCAGAAGCAGGAACATAGCCACGGCCAGTACCCAATGTGATTTCCATATCCAGGTTTGCACCCTTGTCCAATGTGCAGATTTCAACATCTTTGTTCATAACTTCGACACCGCCAGATGTTTCAATCATTGCCGCTGTAACAACAGCTGGGCCCTTTACTTTCAGGTAAGCCTTGTGCTGACCTTCGGTCAAAGCCTTGAAATAAACACCTTTCAGGTTCAAGATGATGTCAGTGACATCTTCGCGGACACCTGCGACGCTGGAAAATTCATGCTGAACACCATCAATCTTGATATAGATTGGTGCACAGCCCTGTAACGATGACAGCAAAACGCGACGCAATGCCGTACCCAATGTCAAACCGAAACCTTTTTCCAATGGTTCGGCAACCAGTTTCGCAATGTTTGGATTATGTTCGTCAACCGTGATATTCAGCTTTTTTGGCTTAATCAGGGTCATCCAGTTTTTTTCAATCATTTTATATACTCCATTTGGCTTAGTTTATCATTTTCGCCATGCGGCACGCGAAATTTCCGTTTCGCGCCCGCGTATTTTATAGCACGCATTGTAAAAAGTCAATTATTTGTTGCGTAAATTCAATCTAGCGAATTTACTTCAAATTTACAATCTTGTGTGTATTCAAATGTACCACTTTCATCTGTTATTGTGATGCCCGCAGGAATATAACAATTGGAAGGGCTGTAATTCGACGGATACGTTATCATAAATTCATTATCAACGGGGGGATTTATGGGCGGATTGGATGTAGCGTGTGGCGATCCCATAAGTTCCGCACACGAATGACACCCAGTGGCATCGTCTGAATAGTCGCCATAATATCCCGCAGCACACGCATATGTGACAGATTCAACCCAGCCATCACATGTACACGAACACTTGGTTGCACGCATATATCCATTGCCAAGGTCAGCAAATTCTGTCTCTATACAACCATCTTCCATGCATAGCGGCGCAGTACAAAAACCAGCGGAACAGCACGGGGATAGTAATGAACAATCACTGTGCTTGGAACATTGCCGTTGAATAGGCCCTAAATCTGTTATTGCGGAATGCGCCGCATCAGACATCAAGAAACACATCGCACACAATGCGATTGAGGAAATTTTATTTTTCATTCAAAGCCTCCTTTTGTTTTTTCTGAACGAAAAAACCGCTGAAATTAATCAGGCGGGTGGAGGCTTGAAACTATCATGTAAAATAGCGGACTTATTTATGTATATCGTCACCCTCCAACCTGGAATGATTGGAGTTTCTTGCACCTTAACGTGATGCACTGCGTTACATGAAGAGGTTTCAAGTCCTCGTCCCAGGAATACCCTGAGACAAAGGAATAGTAACAAAAAATTTTTTAAATCGCCACACAAAAAAAATTCCGCCACATGACGGAATCTTTTTCCTTGTGCCCAGCAGGCACCAAATAACAATCACAAACTGTTATTGACCACATTTGTTGCATGCCGATGGGGCACGAATAATACGACGCTCTACCACGCGACCCGCCGGCTGATAAACCGTTACTGGTTGATACAACTGATAATGATCAATTACTTCGGTATGTGTTTTTACACGCACAGGGGCACCCGCACGCTTTGCACATGGACGACGGTGGGGTACATTTTGAACCGACGATACATAACGCGGCGCAACAGGCAATGGTTCATAGGTGACTGTTTCAATCGTTGTAATCGTTTCTGTTTCTGTGATAATTGTTTCCGCCATCGCCGGGAACCCAAAACTAATCGCCAGGATAGAGGCAGCCAAGATTTTTTTCATTACCAATCCTTTTTGTAAAAAATATTTACATCCCCTGCCCCGCTGTGTGATATTCAGTGTACCACACCGCGGGGTGTTGTCCAGTATTTTTACCACAACTTTACACGCGCATCCGGTACTAAATACAACGCATCTGATTCAGTGATACCAAACGCATCATACCATGCGTCAATGTGTGGCAAAATGCCATTCACACGGTTATGTGCCAGTGAATGTTCGTCCATCTTGGTCAGTCGCAGCATTTCTGCATCACGAATGTTTTGCGCCCATGCCCCCGCATAAGCAATAAAAAAACGCATATCACTGGTCAGGCCCGCAACCGTATTGCTGGGGGCACCAAAGTTTTTATACGCAGTATAAGCAATTGTCACCCCACCATAGTCAGCCAGGTTTTCACCCAATGTAAATTCACCGTTGGCATTAACCCCAGGCGCAATAACAATATTGTCAAAGAAACGGCGCATAACGGCAGCACGCTGATTAAAACTGTCTGCATCGGCAGCGGTCCACCAGTCACGCATATTGCCATTTTGATCAAAGTGACGACCACTGTCATCAAAACCGTGTGTCATTTCGTGACCAATCACACTGCCGATTGCACCATAGTTAAATGCATCGTCGGCCGCCATGTCAAAGAATGGATACTGTAATATGCCCGCAGGGAAACAAATTTCATTTGTCGATGGGTCGTAATATGCGTTAACCTCGTGCGCGTTCATGTACCAAATATTTGGATCCTTGGCCTGGCCGATTTTTGCCAACCAAAACGCATCTTCGAATTTAGATACGCGAACCATATTTTCCCACAATGAATCATCGCGAATTTCCAGCGCACTGTAATCACGCCAAACATCAGGATAACCAATCTTGGCACGGAATGTGCTTAATTTTTCCAGGGCTTTTGCCTTGGTCGCGTCGGACATCCAATCCAGATTTTCAATACGCATTGCATAGGCGCGTTGCAGGTTTTTAACCAATTGCTGCATACGCGTTTTTGATGCACCTGAAAAATACTGTTCAACATACAGACGGCCGATTTCTTCGCCCAGCGAACCATCCAGCATGCTGACTGCGCGTTTCCAACGCGGCTTTGGTTCTTTTTGGCCGGCCATTGTGCGATTATAGAAATCAAACGCGATGTTATATGTCGTATCATCCAGCAATGATGACGCACCACTGACAACGCGATATTTCAGATATGTCTTTATCAATTCCATGTCTGTATCGTTCATAATGGCGATGGATTCTGCGATTGCCTCTGGCTGGGCAATGTTAATGAACTTTGCCGCCGTTGCACCACGGGATTCCAAGTATGCATTCCAATCAAAGCCAGGGAATTTTTCACAAACCTGTTCAATGCTCATCTTGTGATAATTTGCATGCGGGTCGCGCAACTTTTCCTTTGGGTAAAATGATTTTGCCATGCGTTCTTCTAGCTTATACAGCGCATCCGCATCAACGACCAGGCCAAAGTTTTTCATGTATTGTTCAATAAATTCATGATACTTTTTGCGAATTTCAACGGATTTTTCATCGGTATCAAAATAGTAATCACGGGACAGTCCCAATCCGCCCTGGCCAATATTGTACAGGTAATGTTCGCTGTCCATTTCGTCCAGCGCAACACCATCACCCCAAAACGCCGATGCAAACGAATGCATATACCCCAAATACTGGGCCAGGTCATCGCGCGACAAATTATCAATCGCAGATAAATAAACCTGAACCGGGGCGGTTTTGTCAGAATTTAATTTTGTTTCATCCATCGCGATTTTATACAGTGCACCGATTTTGCCAGTGTCTGATTCCGCAATTTCACGGGTTCGTTCCAGGTTTGCATTACGCAAAACTTCGAATGCACCATAGCGGGAATAGTCATCAGGAACCGGATTTGCATCGCGCCAACCACGAACAGCGTAGTTAAAAAAATCGTCCCCTGGGCGAATAGTTGTATCCATATTTTCCAGTTTTATACCCAGTGTCATTACCTTCTCCTTTGTTAAAAAATGTGCAGAAAAAATCATTACAACGACAGCAATTATGCCGACGATATTCCAAAATTTACTTTCCATTACATCACCTTATCAAATCAGTCAACATATCATCCAAGACCAAAATACCTTTATCAGTTGGGGCAATTTGTGTTCCTGACTTTTTTACTACTAAATCGGGGTGCATGTCAACAAAATCCCAATCAATAATCGAACTGATTTCATTATTTATAGTGACACCCGACATTGTACGCATACCCGTTATAACCATTTCTGTGGCGCGGTCACGATTTGACATTGGGTTAAAACAGCGACCCGCACCCATCTGTTCATACCAAATGCCATCAACCAACACGCGTCCCGCTGCGCCGGTACCAATGCCGATATACGGCGCGCCATGCCATATATTCAAGTTATGACGACATTGTTCGTCGGGGTGGGCATAGTTCGAAACCTCGTACCGCGACAGGGCCAGGGTATCGGCAATCGCACAATACATATCAGCCATCGCGTCATTGGACGGCATAGTCAGGTTCATTTTCGCAAATGGGGTACCAGACTCTATGGTTAATTCATACATTGAACAATGGGTCAATGACAACTTATTTATATCATTACAAATCTGAATAACATCATCCGGCGTATCCCCAGGCAACGCATATATAAAATCAGCAGACAACCGAATCCCACGCCCCTGGGCGCATTCCAGCAACTGACGGGCATCACGCGCACTGTGACGACGCCCCAAGAACTGTAATCGATTGTCATCCAGGGACTGAACCCCAACAGACAGGCGATTAACACCGGCCGCACAAAAATCTGATAATTTTTCGGGGTTCAAGGTTCCTGGGTTTGCCTCTATACTAACCTCGCAATCAGGGGACACGGAAAAACGCGTGCGGATTTCGCGCATAATCGCATCAAAAACGCGCACCGGCATTAGTGATGGCGTGCCACCACCAAAGAAAATCGTTGGAATTTCGGCACCTGGTAAAACACGCCCCCAGTGCTGCAATTCAGAAACAATCCCATTCAAATACGCATCCCAATCAGGCGTGGCGCATGCGCGCGAAAAAAACGCACAATAATTGCACTTTGACATGCAAAACGGGACATGAATGTAAATATTATGCGGGCAAATCATACGGTGCATTGTAGCGAACAAAAGAAATCGCGCAAGCAATAAATAAAATGCTTTCCAGATACACAACTTTTGTGATATAATATATGCAACAGTAATGTTATGAATAGGAAGGTTTTTGCATTTTTATCGGTGTTTTTTGCGCCGTTCGTCGCGTTTTCTGCGAACGAAGGGGTGCCAACATACTATCAAACACAAAATGTACAAAACGCTAATCAAATGGCGTATGGCAAATATGCAAACCAGGGTTATTCACGGTATGTTGGTAAATCTGGCAATCGCCAGGTTGTTGGCAGCAATACATACACCTATCAGGTACCACGCCAGGTCGTGCCATCATATACGGCCGGCGCAATGACCACAAACGGTATTGCAATGCCAACAGAATCACAGCCGGCAACAACGGTCTATGCCGGATATTCCAGCAGATTTGCAGATTTTCAATTTGAAACGGGCGTAAATTCAATACTGGAATGGGACGATATGATTTTTAACGAAATCAATGTCGGTGCCCGCCATAATTTCAGCCTGCGTGATTTTGATATGTATGTGTATGGGGAATATACATACGGGGATATGGCGCACGGTGGATTATCAATGGACTATGACCTGAAACCGTTTGATGAACGCGACCCGACATACGGAATCTTTACAATTTCAATGGGTGACCAAAGTGGACGCAGTGATCATTTCCGATTTGGATTGGCGGCGCATCATGTTTGGGACTTTCATGGGTGGAAATTATCACCAACAATCGGGTACGAGGTATTTAAGCACAACCTAGAGATGTCTGACCATTATTATCCGAATCCGGGTATTTACCTGCCGCTGATGTCGGACAATGGCGATTATGTTTATGGGGACGAAAATGGTTATTACTATACCCTGCCTGTGGGGACCGAGGCACCAAGTGACTGGTACCAGGTATGTATGAGCCCCGAAGACATCTTATTAGTTCAATCGCCAGGTGCCGGATACAATGAACTGGGGGACAGTTTTACCACCGTCCCGTACGACGAAAGCATGGGGTATGTTCCATGGGGTGTCTATGCGGGCGAATGCGTGATTATTGGCGGCGATGGCCCCGTTATTGTTGGTGGAACAACCCATATCTATAACACGACATGGAGTGGTTTCTATATCGGATTGGAAGTTGAAAAGCAAATGACACTGTCCGACAAACTGCGTATGTATGTTCAGTTCGGTATGCCAAAGTATTCATCCGAAGGTATTTGGCCAAATCGTACAGACTGGCAGCAAAACCCAAGTTTCTTGGACGAAGGTGACAATGGCGCATATTCTTATATAGCAGAGATAGAATATAACATGAAAGTATCTGACCGCTTGCAATTGTCATTGAAAGTCGATACGAACTATTTCCATGTTGGTGAAATCCCAGGCGAACTGTATGTCGCAGAAAGCAGCGACTTTGCGTACAACGATGACGGCAGTTTGAAACTGGACGATTTCGGCAATCCAATGATTGTGCATTATCCTGCCTATACTGAATATGTCAGCAAATCATTAAAAGAAGCAACATGGCAGTCGTTTGGCCTGCATGTTGGGATAAAGTTTGCATTCTAAGCAATAATTAAAAGGTATTGTCGGTTATGAAAAAAATGTCGTTGCGCATGGGCGTGGTTTCGATATTGATGGGGATATGTATGCCTGCGTTTGCACAGCGGGGTACATTTGATGTGGACCGCTGGTACACGATGATGGACAACCTGCGCGTGCGGGCACGCAGCGAACAGATTTCCGAAGATATGATAAAATTGACCCTGAAATCACCAGCCTTTATACCGTCGATTGTAAAAAGCGATGCAAACCAATCTGAATTCAAATTGACATTGGATGGATATTTGGGGCGCACGGTCAGTGCAGAACGAATTGCCAATGGCAAACGGATGCGCCAAAAATACCCAACAATGTTGGGACGCGTTGAACGCAAGTACGGTGTGCCACCACATGTTATTTTGGCGTTTTGGGGGCTGGAATCAAACTATGGCGCGGTCAAGGCACGACATAAATTAACAGACGCGTTTTTAACACTGATGTACGACGGCCGTCGCGAAACATTCTTTGGCAATCAGTTAATCGCCTTGATGAAGATTGCGGACAAAAACAACCTGGACATTAACGATATTCACGGTTCGTGGGCGGGTGCAATGGGACACTTTCAGTTTATTCCAACAACACTGGCCCAATACGGCGTGGACGGTAACGGCGACGGTCGTATCGATATAATTAACAGTGTCGGTGATGCAATGCACAGCGCGGGCAACTATCTGAACCGACTGGGGTGGAACAAAGGCGAACGAATTGTGCGCCGCGTGGTGTTACCCGCAGACTTTGATATATCATTGCTGGACGGAAAAACCAAGTACCCATTGGCACAATGGGCACAGATGGGCGTAATGAACCCGGACGGCAGTCCAATTCCTGTGATGGATATGGATGCCGGACTGGTCGCAGATGTGGCGGAAATTACCGCCCAGCGCGAACAGGCAATCGCCCAGACACAATCCCAACCCAATGAATATAGCGTGGCGGAAACGGATGCAGATGTCGCACCAATGCCTGTGATAGAAGCATATTTAACATACCCAAATTTCTATCGCATAAAAAAGTGGAACAATTCAAACTGGTACGCGATTGCAATTGCAAACCTGGCCGACATGCTGAAATAAGTTGAAAAAAACTGAAAAATATGATATAATTCATATATTCGCCGACCGATTTGGTCGGTGTTTTTATTTCTAAAATTTACTTCAAACTAAACCAAAGGAATAATAAATGAGTCGCATAATACAAATGCGTCGGGGCAGCGCCGACGAAAATTCAAGATTTATCGGGGCCGACGGGGAAATTACCGTGGATACCACAAACAAAAGCCTGCGCGTACACGATGGCGAAACCATGGGCGGAACATTATTGGCCCGGGCCGATATTATGAACGGTGGCGATTGGGTTATTGAATCCCAAATGCCGACCGCCGAAAATAACTATACCTGGTACAGAAAATACAAAAGCGGCTGGGTTGAAATGGGGAGTGAAATAAACAATGCTGCAACACACACAGATATTACTGTACCATTGCCCGTTGTTATGGCCGACAACCATTACACACTTATCAGGACCCAAATTGCCAATAATACACAGTCTTATTACCCTGCGTGGGTTGCAGGATATAACAGCAAAACCACAACCGATTTTACATTCACCCTGGTTTCGGGTCTGAATGTATGGTATGCATGTGGCATGGCAAAATAAAAATATCAGGAATTTTTATTCCTGATATTTTTTAATAAATTCAATGGCCTGGTTAATATCATCAAATGGTATTTGTTTGATAAAGTCATCAGGCAAATTCCACCATTTTAATTCCTGTAACTGCTGAATGATTTTTTCATCAAAGCGATAACGGATAATCCGCGCAGGCACACCCGCCACAATTGCGTATGGTGGAACATCCTTGGTCACGACAGCACCCGCGCCAATAATTGCCCCGTTGCCAATCTTTATACCATTTTTAACAAAAACATTGTCGCCAATCCAAACATCGTGCCCAACGATAATTGGTTCATAGTACCAATAACTGTTATATGATTGGGTGGCATTAGTTTTATAGCCCAACCTGTCAAAATAGAAATAAGGTGAAGTACTTAAAAAATCCATCGGATGTTCACCATGTCCCAATCGAACATTTACACCAATCGATACAAAATTACCAATCACAGTTTGCTGTGGATTTGCAACAGCACAGACACCTGCACAATATGTACACCGCCCACAATTTACCGCATTTGGTCTGCGCAACTTCATTCCACGATGCTTTATTTTCTTTTTAAATTTCAAAAATAGAATTCGTGTTATGCGATATTTATCATTCGATTTTTGTGACCAAAAGATGCGTTTGAATGTTTGTACCGGTTCATACCGCCATTTCAGTTGTTTAATTTGACGGTTTTGTTTGTGTGTACCGCGAAAGTTTAATAATCCTAAGACAAAATTCATTAAACCTGTGTCTTGCTTGTTTCTTTTCAAATAAAATCGTTCAATATCGTACACCGACGTGATATTGCCGTCTTTGTAAAACTGACTGAGGTTCGCAGTTATTTGCCCAGAATGATGACGATGCAAATACAAGTCTTGGTTAACCACGGTAATTCTGTGAGCAAACCATATTACCAGTAAATGGAATGGAACATCGTGAACACGATTATGACGCCCTGGAAAATGAATTTCATTTTTGATTAAAAAATCACGCTTTATTATTTTAGTCCATTGGGGGTACCAACAACCCAAGAATTTACTTTTTTCATTTACACTGAATTCATAGGTGCCAGATTCAAAATAAGGATATGCTATTTTTGCATTGGTACGATCTGATGGATTATATGAACGCGCATAGCATATCGCAACATCTGTACCAGATTCAGAAATTGCGTTATACATTTCTGATAGATATTTATCGGTGTACATGTCATCCTGGTCCAGGAAACAAATGTACTTTCCGCGCGCTTTGGCCATACCAAAATTCAAACTTTGGCCAGGACCTGCATTTTTATTATGAAAAACACGAATGCGGGAATCTGATGCAGCATAATCATCCAAAATCCTTGCACTGGAATCAGTTGAACCGTCGTTTACAACAATCAATTCCCAATCAGAAAAGGTTTGATTCAATACACTGGGGATACTGTCATTTAACCATTTTTCGCCGTTATAAACCGGCATAATAATTGAAACACTAACGCTGTTTTGCATCAAATTCCTCCATTATCTTGGTGATTTTTGCGTTTGTCCCATAAACCACAGGAGAATCGTATGGGCGCGATGGGAATGCACCAAATTCGGGTTTAATCTTGAAATTGTTTTCACGCAGGAACTGTTCAACCTTGTCCTTTAACGATACCGCCGTTCCAGAACAAATATTTATAATCTCATTTTGTGCATGATGCATTGCCGCACATGAAATCATCTTGGCCAAAACATTTACATCAACAAAATCATACTTGTTTTTACCGTCGGTGAATGGAAATGATGCCTGACCATTCTGTTCCATGGTGATAATCTTGGAAAAAATTGATTTGCTTTTTGTATCATTGCCTGTGATATAAAAACCACGCAACCATTTCATCGAAACATCAGGTTGCTTGATTCCTGAAAACAAAGCCTGGCGCAGGGCATTCTTTGCAACACCGTATAAACTTAATGGATTTGTAGCCGGTGGATTTTCATCGCTTATTTGGCCGTTGTAGTATCCAACCTCGTGCATTGTTCCCATGACAGTGATATTGTTGCACCCGGACTTTATCATATTTGTGATAAAGTCATAGTGCAGTGGCAAATCACGCATATGGGCCATCGACGAATGATTAAAACCATCGCGCCATGCCAGGTGGATTAACACATCAGGTCGCCCCAACATTTCATATAATTTATCATCATTACACAACCCCAAGATATCAATATTTACAAACCGAGCTGATGTGTTGATATTCGTACTTGCAAAATCAACCGCAATGACATCGCTGTTAGTATTTTTTACCAACCAGTCGATTACATGAGAACCGATATAACCATTTGCACCAGTGACACATACTTTCATTTTTTTACTCCTATAACATTAGCTTTTTGTCATTACAGGGATTCTGAATACATATACCGTATTATTGTGAATCTTGAAAAACGACCTAAAAATCTTTCGAAATGGATTTGTGATTTTATATATCTTTTGCCAGGTTTTTATAGATGGATATTTACTGTAAATCGTGTCCATCAATCCAGAATGCAATTGCCTGTGTTGCAGATTTCTAGATTCATCAGCATTTTTGATTCTGTAATAAAATAAAATCTCAGGAATTCTGTATATCCGCATATTATGCGAAAACACACAATTTAACCACAAATCATAGTCTTCTAGTGCAACATTGCAATCAGTTGAATAACCTCCTGTCCGTATAAAATTTTCACGACTTATCAATGCTGCATTTACCAGGCAATTCGCACGACATAAATTTAACTTGGTTGGATGCATCAAGAATAATTCACCGTTCTCTTTTCCAAATTGCATGACACGACAAGTTATAATATCGCCGCGGCGTTTAATAATTGCGTTGTACATTTTTCTCAATGCAGTGGGGGCAATAATGTCATCACTGTCCAATGGATAAATATATCGCCCAGTCGCATGCGCAACCCCATTATTGCGTGCTGCAACAACACCTGAATTATCCTGGGTAATAATTTTTATACGATTGTCACGCGCTGCATAATCCGATAAAATTTTATCAGAACCATCGGTGCTGCCATCATTTATGCAAATTATTTCAAAGTCTGTAAATGTTTGTTCCAACACAGAATCCAAACATTCAGATAAATACTTCCCGGTATTATAAACAGGAATAATTACACTTATTTTAACCATCTGTACCCCCAAGATTAAATCTGTATATCAAACTTATTGGGAACCGGTATATAGTGTCCCTGGTTTATCAGTTCCGTTAATTTGTCATCAGGAATTAAATACGAATCTTGCATAATCTGTTTGCCTGATTCAGTTGAAGCAAAACTGCTGTTTTCAATTTTCTTGATTATGTTTTTCCGAACATGCAACATGTGATGCATAACAACACCAACCAAGAAACAAAATCGACTGGAACGACGCAAAGGAATCTGGCGTGTTGGATCAATCAGACATGGCACCCCATGCTGTAAGCAGCCAAGCCGCAAATTTTCACCACAGTTAATTTTATGAATAAAAGGAATAAACAATATACCGTAATCCCGATAACGCAGGGTCGGATTGATGTAATTTACGATATTACACGCCGTGTGTGTCAGGTTGCGATTCACTATGTCCGCCCAGGCATCTGCAAACTGTTGCGTGTCGTAAAATTCGTCGGTATCCATCGTCATAAAATGTGTACAACCCGCACGGCGCGCCGCACGCAAGCCAACATTGCGTTTGTTCACTTCGTTATAACTGGGGGTCACAGTTAAATCCGGTTCGAAAAATATCAATTCATCTATTAAACCGTCTGACTTTAATTTTAATAACTTTTCTTCTAAATCTGGATTACATTCGCGACCATACCATGACAGTCTTTGCCACACTACATTGACATAATCAACAACAGGACGAATTTGTTTTATCGATTGTTCCAATAACTCTTCACCGTCCCAAACACTATACGATACACCAAGTTTCGGATTACGAAATGGCTTTGGATGACGGGTGCCCCACGATAATACTTTTAACCCAAACAACCATATATGCGTACGACCGTTTAGGCAATGTTCACAACGATAAATACCCATGGCCTTAATCCCATTTTAATTTGAACATTGGTATAAATTCAAACAACATTACCCAATTGTTCTTTATCTTTAACAACGGGATAAATCCGAACAGGCGCAAGCGAAAGCGCGTCCCAGGTACAATCAGTTTTGATGCAATCGCACGATATTCTGGATACTTACTGGACAGTTCCCAACGAATGTTCGCCGCCGCTTCTTCGCGCATCGCATTCATACGCTTGGATGTGTTGTTATCAAACCAACGATAGCGAACCAATACTGTTTGCAAATTATGAAAATGCGTCACATCCATCAAGCGCGCCCACAGACGATAATCTTCGGCAGGCGTGTAATATTCTTCGTATTCAATATTGTTTTCTGTCAGGACGCTTTTGCGTATCATCGCCGCTGTATGCGCAACAAAACAATTTTCAGTCAAATGTGCGCGTATCGCAGAATCGTATTCAGGGGTCTTTAAGATATTATTGTTCCCAGGACCAAAATATTCCAGCCATCCACTGACCACGCCAATGTGTGGATGGGTGTCCAAGAATTCAACCTCTTGCGCCAGGCGGGTCGGAACAGATATATCATCATGATCAAATATCGCAATGTATTCACCACGCGCCGCAC
>JAZTWE010000021.1:0-42079 GCA_045635705.1 Candidatus Enterousia sp. | reverse complement strand
GAAAAAATCATTGTTGAATTAAAGAATAAAGTGGGCGGTGTGTCGGCGTCGTTGTTTGCACCAGATGCGGGTGCGACAATGGGGGCGGGCTCTGCTTTGCCTGATTTGCTGATGGCGTTAGAGGCATTAGGCTATCGTCGTTTGGATATCTTGGAAATGGCCCAAAAATTAGTTAATGCAAATCCGGGTGCGGATGTTGCCGCACTGGTACCGATGGCGTTAAAAGAGATAAGTGGAAATAAGTAAAATGAATAATGATACAATCTTTGCTTTATCAAGCGGGCACGGTAAATCCGGTGTTGCGGTTATTCGCATATCGGGTGATGCGCTGGGGAATGTGTTTGCTGGGTTTGTAAACAAGTCTGATGTGAAAAGTCGGTTTGCATATTTTTGTAATCTGCGCGATGGGGCGGGGGATTTAATTGATCAATGTTTGGCAATTTATTTCCCGGCACCGAATTCTTTTACCGGCCAGGATGTTATTGAGTTGCATACACACGGTGCGCCGGCGGTGATAAGTGCGGTATTTGAATACCTGGGGGGATTGGGCATGCGTATGGCGGAACCTGGTGAATTTTCACGACGCGCATTTTACAATAATAAAATGGATTTGGCGGATGTTGATGGGTTGGCGGCATTGCTGGATGCACAGACAGATAAACAACGCAAGTATGCGTTGAAATCAATGCTGGGGCGCGATAGTGAAATATACAATGCGTGGCGCGATAAAATGATAGAGGTGTCGGCCTATGCGGCGGCCATGTTGGATTACAGTCCCGATGACCTGCCGGCGAATATTGGTGATACGATTAAGCAGCATGCACAGGGATTGTATGATGAAATTGGCGTGGCGTTGCGTGGGTATCGCATGGCGCGTGCAATTCGTGGCGGGGTAAATGTGGTACTGGTTGGTGAAACCAATGTTGGCAAATCGTCAATCTTTAATTATATGGTTGGTGCAAATCGTGCAATTGTGTCGGATATCGCAGGTACAACGCGTGATGTTGTGTCGGCTACGATTGATGTCGATGGGTATATGGTAAACCTGTCTGATACGGCGGGAATTCGTGAAACGACAGATGTAATTGAATCTATCGGTATTCAGCGTACACATGATGAAATTGAAAACGCGGATATTGTTGTTCGCGTGTTTACACACGAACAACAGTGTTCAAAGTTCAAAGTTCAAAGTGCAAATAATGAAATTATTGTGATTAATAAATCTGATTTGGTGAAAAATCAGGTGACAGATGGTGTTATCTATACATCGGCGAAAACAGGGGCGGGTATGGATAGTCTGATGAATGCAATTCGGGAAAGGATTCATAGTCTGATGGATGGGGGCGAAGATGCGTTGGTTGTAAATGCACGAACCAAGGTGTTGCTGGAATCTGCGCATAAAGATTTAGGTTTGGCAATTGCGGCCGGCGACAATTATGATATTTTTGCAGAACATGTCAGATGTGCCGCAGATGCCATTGGTAAAATTTTAGGCACAATTACCGCCGCCGAAGTGTTGGATAAAACATTTGGGCAATTGTGTTTGGGAAAATAAAAAGACGCCCGTTTGGGCGTTTTTTTGTTGGGTTGCAATTTTTATTTTGCCTGTTTCTGTTCGTACAATTGTGCGAAATCAACCGGCTGCATCGCAAAGGTTGGAAATCCTGATTCAGATGTCAGACGGGTAATCAATGCACGAACAGCTGGGAACAATAATGTTGGAACATCAATCAGCAATGTGCGCTTTTTGACTTCTTCATCTTTTTCTTCTTCCATTTGAACCAGGCCGGAATATGTTGATTCAATTAAAAAGATAGATTTTTCGCCGGCTTCCAGTTTTGAATGTACCTTGGTAATCAGGTCAACCATGAACAGGTTGTTTTCGGCACCCTTTATCTGAATGTCAATGTTGATTTCCAGTTTAGCCTGGCCGTTGTCCTGTTTGAAGAATAATTCTGGAACATTTGGGCTTTCGAAAGAGATGTCTTTTAAAAACTGGGAAATAATATTAAATTTTGCCATTGCGTTTTCTCCTTTTTTTTACGCATCGTTTTATGCTAATATAACATTATAAAATAATTTTACAAGTGGGGGACGCGGGAAAAATGTCTTTTATTGATAAAAAATTCATAATTCGTGGGATTTGTACGGTGGTGGCGGCGTTCGTTTTGGCGTCGTGCGATGTTTCAACACCAACACACCAGGGGGATAATTCTGTTATTCCGTCGAATTTGCGCAAGGTTTCTTATTCTGAACTGCCAGGGTGGCGTGATGATGATGTGCGGTATGCGTTGCAGGCGTTTCGTAATACTTGCAAGGCAAAGTTGCAATATGTTGGACGCGTGGTCCCGGATAGACAATTGGTCGCAGAAAAATGCAGTATGTTGCCATCGGCATCGGCAGATGTGGCAACAGTGCGCGCGTGGTTTGAATCAAACTTTCAGCCGTACAAGGTCTATAATGATAATGGGGGAACACGGGGGACATATACTGGGTATTATTCGCCAATTATCCCAGCGTGTCGGACCCAAACGGCACAGTGTAATGAACCGCTGATGGGTGTGCCGACAGATGGTCGAAACTATAAAGGTGTTTCAAAAAAGGACATTGTTGAAAAGAAAATAGGGCGGGTGTTATATTGGGCAAATATTGTCGATGTGCAAAATATTCAAATCCAGGGGTCTGGAAACCTGAGACTGGAAGATGGCACAGATGTAAAATTGAACTTTGCCGCGGTCAATGATATGCCGTTCAAATCAATTGGTGAAGAATTGCGTAATCGTGGGATTCGTCCGGCCGGTGGATTTTCATCAGAAGCGGTGTGGGCACACCTGAAACAAAACCCAACATTGGCCAAGGATGTTATTTACAAGAATCCACGGTATGTGTATTTCTATGAATCAACACCACCAGATGTAATCGGCAAGATTGGAACGCCGTTGTCCAAGATTCGCAGTATCGCGGTTGATGATGATATCTATACTGTTGGTATGCCTGTTTATATCAGTACCAATCTGTCAGATGGGCGCGCGTTTCGTCGCCTGATGATTGCCCAGGATACAGGTAGTGCGATTAAGGGATGGATTCGTGCCGATATTTTCTTTGGCAAAGGGGACGAAGCGTATAAATGGGCCCAGGGACAGCATTCACAGGGTGAAATGTTTATACTGATGCCAAAAGAATATTCGTATGTCAAACCACAATAGCAAGTTTGTTGAACGCGCAAAACGCCCCCAGGCACTGGCTGGTGCAATGGGGGGGCTGATGCGTATGTTTGGGGTGCGCGCGTCTGATTCTGATTTGGTTGCGCGGTGGCGCGAAATTGTGGGGCCAGATATCGCAATGGTTGCAAATGTTTGTGCAGTTAAAAAAATGCGCGATAACAGGTTTAATATTGTTATTCGACCAACAAATCCGGCGTATACATTGCAGTTATCTTATCAAGTGGTGGAAATCACAGGGCGTATTAACAAATACTTTGGGTATGATGCGGTTGGAAAAATAAGTTTTAGAAAATGACACGAATTTTGGGTATTGACCCGGGGCTTTTGCATACAGGTTGGGCGGTCATTGATACCGTTGGGCAGTCGCGCAAATATATCGCCAGTGGTGTGATTTTGCCAAAAACAACACTGCCGATGTCACAGCGTTTGGTGACGATATTTCGTGGGGTGTCTGAATTGTGTGATGTTTATTGCCCGGATGAATGCAGTATTGAAATTATATTTGTTAATAAGAATCCGAAAACAACACTGATTTTGGGCCAGGCGCGCAGTGCTGCAATTGTTGCGGTTGCGAACCACGATATTCCAATATTTGAATATGAACCAAATGTTATTAAAAAGGCATTGACTGGCGCAGGGCATGCAGACAAAGCGGCGGTGGATAAAATGGTGCAATTGTTATTGCCGATGGCGCGGCCAAAAACAGCGGACGAAGCCGATGCAATTGCCATCGCATTGGCGCATAGTAATATGTTCAGAATTTAGTATTGTAAAAATATGCGCAATGTGTTAAAATTAAAGGTATAGAGAACAAAAAACAATGCCGAAAAAAATGGGACGATTTTCCGCGGCATTATTTTTTTTGAAAAAATCCCTGAAATCTGCATTTTTTATTCCCCCGTTTTATGCCGAATCCAATCGTCGGTTTGGTGTCAGGATTTAGTGCTGTTTTTGATGTCAAATTTATGATATAATAAGGGCTGATATGCGGGGGATTCTGATTATTTTATCGTTGCTGATATCAGGGGGTGCAATGGCATCGTCTGATTTTTATGGTGCGATGTCTGGCGCGATTTCGGCATGCAGTGGTATTGGCGACAGTATGTCGGAATTAAAGAAAATGGCCGGCATAAATACTGCAATTACCGGGGTGGGTACCGCGGCGGGTGTCGGTGCAACGGTGACCGGTTTTGTAAAGACTGATAAAGATAAACAAGCCGAAGAACTGGAAGAATTATTAGAAAAACTGCGCCAAATTCAAGAAAAAACTACTGAACCCACGGAAGATGATTTGGAACAGTTTCAGGCGGAATTTAATACTTCGTATAACGATGCGATTTCAAGTTTGGAAACAAAAAAGACAGAACTAGATAAACTGGAAAAGCAGTCTAAGGCATTGGGAAATTGGCGTACGGGGTTGCTGGCGGGCAGTACGGTGACCAATGTTGCGGGTGCCGTTATTGCTGGCGGAAACAAAATCGATATGGATTTGGATGCGCGTATAAATGCGTGTAAGAATTCAATAAATGTATTGCGTAATGCAATCGGCCAGGCGCGCATAGAAGGCACAGATGTGTCCCAGGCACAGCGTATTGTTGATGCATGTGGCGAATGGGAATTTGTTGATTTGTCCAAGATTGATAAACGGGCCAAGGGTGCCCAGGTGTCGGCAATGGTTGGTGCTGCGACGGGGGCGGCCGGTACTGTGACCAGTGCAATGGCAAATACAGATGCGACCCGTGATGATAATACTGATGCGGGCAAGAAAAAGGAAAAGAACCTGAATACGGCGGCGAATGTTCTGTCGATTGGAACCACGGCGGCATCGGCGACGGCCACAATATTTAATGCGACACAAATTAGTGCGATTAAGAAAGCGGCAACCGTTGCAGATAATTGCGAGAAGGAGTTGGCAAAATGAAAAAATTCCTGATTGCAATTTTATCTTTGTTTTTGTTTAGCCCCAGTTTTGCACTGATTAAAATTAACGAAGGCGCAGTGCGCAACGTGGTTGAATCGCGTGTTGATGCGGCGCATCGCACAAATGTTTTGACGGCGTGGGTTGCGCTGGCTGAACAAAATGGTGGTGGACTGATTGGGTCGGATATGTGGCTGATTTGCGAAAAGGCCGGTTGGAATATTCGACAAAGTGCAGGTAAATCAAAATGCCAGGCGTTTGTATCGGACCTGTTGTCGCGCGCCAGTGTCCAGGGATGGGCCGTGTGTGATACGGACGAGGTTAATAAACTGAAACAAAAATATGGCAATGATGTTCAAACATATTGCTATAAAGATACTTTCAAGAATGTATCGGTTGGCAAGCGTGAAGCCGAAAAACTGGCCCAGGCGTTTGTTTATAATGTGTCAAAAGATAAAAATATAGTTTGTTCTGATGTTCAACGAAATCAGCGAAAGATGCTGGTTGCATCTGATGATTATTTGCAATGCGTGTCGGGTGATAAAAAAGCGTTCTATGAATTTAAATTTGATAGTGTGACATCAACGGGTGATAGCAAGGTTCGTAATAACTTGTTAGAGGCGGTATGTAAAAATATTCATGGGTTGGATTTTCAAAAATCAGGGCATTCGGCCGGTGGTGGGTATGTGTTTTCTTGGCCGGATTATTGCAAAACAGCTGATGCGACAAAGTGTAGCCAGGTTAATGAATCTTTAAAGTTCTTTGGTTTTAGTTCTAGTTTGCAACCAAGTGGTGGGGCAACAATATGTGCAATTGATGTTGGGGCTGTTTATAGACCAAATGAACTGAATAAAGTCAGTGGTTTGGATAATTTTGCGTTCTGTAGCGGTGAGCAGGTAAATGCAAATAATACGCTGGATAGGCAAGTGTTGGCTTATGTTGAAAGAACACTGGGTAAAAAAGTTAACAGTTTTTCGTGTGATGGTACGCCAAAGCGTTATGCGGGCAGTGGTTGTCACGATAGTCGTGATGATATTATGACATGCTATATTGACGGTGTGGCGCATGACTTTGTGTTTGATGATTTATCAGAACTTTTTAAGTATGAATCAAATGCGGGGTATCAGGCAATTGATTGCAAGTTAATGGGTGGGGTTTATGATGGTGAAGTTTGTGGTATGTTGACGGAACAGCAGTGTTCAGATGTTGCCGCGCTTAATATAACAAACTGTCCACAGTGTAAACAGGCAAAATGGAACAGTGATAAAAAAATATGTGAATTGCCTGCAGCCGCGTTTGCAAAGGGTATGAATACTGCAACCCGCGTTACGGCAACTGTTGCTGGGGCGACTGTTGCGATTGTTTTGGCGGTGCCATCAGGTGGAAGTTCTGTTGTGTTTTGGGCAACAACAGTTGGGGCAACTGCGACTTTGTTGGCCGAAGGTGCTGACATTAAAATGGAATACGATCAAGATAAGTATATGTTGGAAATGAACAGGCTTGTGGCATCCGGTACGCCAGAAGAAATAGAAAAGTTCTTGCGTGAAAACCTGGAAAAAATGATAGGTATGGATTCTTTGGATGTTGAAAGTCGTGCGGGCTTGGATGAAATGATTGCACGCGTATTACAGAATGCACCGGATTCGTACTTTGCAGAAATTGTAGATAATTGTACAGTTCAGGATGTTGGTCAGTGTGATGATAATGGCGATCAGGTCGAATGTGTGGAGGTTGGTTCGATAGATAAAACATTGTCAACATGTTCATTGAACCCAAAAAATGGAAAGAATGGTTGGCAGACATTTAAGAATTCTGCGGATACGGTTGCGTTTGTTGCAGGACTGGTTGCAATTGTTGCAAGTTTGACACAGTTTGTACGCAGTACCCAAACTGTGACAGAAAGAATTGACGATGTTGCACAGGTTGTGGATGATTTGAAAACTAATGGTTGGATACGACAAGGAAATCGTTGGTACAACCAAAGTACACAACAGTATGCTGATAAATTGCCGGCGGGTGAAATTGGTTGGAATCCAAGTGCTAATTTGCGCGGTGGTGGACGCTGGTATACGAATAGAGGTACAGGCCTGGGCAGAAGCAGTGGTTCAAAGTTTATTGGTAATATAGAAGATTATATTAGACAAAATAATATTGTTAGAAATGTCACGAGAACAGTTACATCAACTGTTTGGAATCCGAATTGGTTGGGCGCAGGTGCGGGTGGATTAGTTATGGGTGGTGGCGCAGGTGCTAAAAATCTTGCGGATGTTCCGTTGCAGGCACAGACGACCGGCGCAACACCTGGTTCAACGCCAGGTGGTGGGGTTGTCCCAGGGCCGGGTGGTGGTAATGATGATAATAATGCTGGAACGCCGCCGGGTGACGATGGCGCGGGTAAACGAGAGGATACCAGTGGTGACAAAAATCAGGGTGCTGCGCCTGTTCCTGTGACGACGAATATAGAATATGGTAAAAGCAATACGGCATTGCCAGTGCCAGAAAAAAAGAAAGGGTTGTCAGGACTGGCGGCGGCGGCGATTGGTGTTGCTGGTGCAGGTGCGGTTGTCGGTGGTGCGTTGTTGATTGGTAATGCGATGGACAAAGATGATGATAAGTCGGCGACAAACAATCAACAGGCGGCGATGAATTATAATAATCTGATGGCTGTGGCGGCGGGAACGCTGGGCGCGATTGCGGGTAATGCAGTGTCGTTGGTGTCGCTGGAAACAGTTTATGGAAATAATTCCCCAGTTGCACTGGTGGCGGGCCGTGCAGTTGTTGTGGTAAAATGGAATGGTATGACAATTCCATTTATGATGGGTGATACAGATGGATGGCGTGCGTTTAAGAGCATAGATATCAGCAAAGATGAATTTGTTGAACTGACATCGGGTGATTATTCTAAATTACCACAGGAAATTGGCGCAATTCGTGATTTGTTGAATAAACAATTGCCGGCCAGTCTGATTAAGTATTACAGCAGTCCGAATAGCGATGGGTTGATGTTGCCTGGACTGTCGATAAAAGCGTATAGTGTGATTAACAATAATCCCGCCAATGGCGGGATTTTTTATGAGACATGAAAGTACAATTCGTGGAAAGTAATATTTTTTTGTGATATAATTGATTACTATGGCGGGGGATAGATATATTTCTGTTAATAAACGCGTAAATGGGTTTTCGTTTGCAAACCTGGGGTTGTTCACAGGGTTTGCCGACGGTATTTATAATGCAGTATATTCATTGGTGATTTTGGAAATATTTCGGTCGTCTGCGATTGTTGGTGTGTATGTTGCGATTTATGCCGCGTTCTGTATGTTGGTTGGGTTGTTCGCAAATGAATTGTTTCGCAACTTTTCCAAGACACGGGTTTTTTATGCGTCGATGTTGGTGCTGGCGGTGTGCTATGCAATGATGGGGTTTTCAATACTGCCGCGAACATTTATTATATTGGATTATACCACAGGAATTGCAATAACATTGGTGGCGGTGTTGATACCGTTGTTTATGTCTGACTTTTCGCGCGGGATTGGTATGGCGCGATTAAATTCGCGATATCATCTGTGGGCAAATGTTGGGGCGTTGTTTGCGCCAATGGTTGCGGTTGCAATTGCAAGTCGTTTTGATAACAGGGCGGCGTTTTTTGGTTCGGCATTTATTTATCTGATTGGATGGGCGGTGTTTAAGTACTATCGGGTTGTGCAGGAAACCAAGCGAGCCAAGGCGATAAATCCACGACGAACATTTCGGGCGTTGTGGAAAAACACCCGTGCTTTTTTCAATGCCCCAGGGATGTGGCGCGCGTATCTGATAAATTTTGCTTATTATTCTTTGCGGTCGTTGCGTGTGCTGTATGTTCCAATTATGGTTATAGAGGCCGGATTTACCAAGGATGTTTTGGGGTGGGTATTGACATTGGGGATTATTCCATATTTGGTTTTAAGTGAATTTATGGCGGGTGCAGTGCGATATATGGGAAAAAGTGTGTGGTTGCGCCTGGGGTTTGCATCGTTTGCAATGTTTTCAGTGTTGGCAACCTTTGTTGGTGGGTATGGTTTGTTGGCGTTGTTTGTCTTGTGGCAGGTGTCAGGGGCATTGATGGAATCTGTTCATGATTTGTTGTTCTTTGATAACGCTAACAGGGCGCAGCAGACACGATTTTATGGTGTGTTCAGAACAAGTGCGAATTTACCAAGTGTGTTGATGCCTATATTGGCGGCGGCGGTAATTACAATATTTGGTACAACAACCGCAGTGTGGGGAATTACCGCAGTCGTTGGATTTATGGCAGTTCTGATTTTGGGTGTAAAAAAACACTAAGACTTGATTTCTAGGGTTTTTGTTTGTATGATTTTGGTAAGAAATAAAGGGGAAAATTATGGCAAAGAAAGAAGCAGCCAAAGATACAAACGCACCGGCAAAAAATCCGGCATTGGAATCTGCGCTGGCACAAATTCAAAAACAATTCGGTAAAGAAGCAATTATGAAAATGGGTGACGGTTCCCAGCAAAATATCGAAGCGATTTCATCAGGTTCATTGGGGCTGGATATTGCACTGGGTATCGGTGGTTATCCAAAGGGACGCATCGTTGAAATCTATGGTCCGGAAAGTTCGGGTAAAACAACGCTGGCGTTGCACGCGGTTGCAGAATCACAGAAAAAGGGTGGCACATGTGCCTATATCGATGCGGAAAATGCGCTGGACCCAAGTTATGCGAAAAAGTTGGGTGTGGATGTTGCAAATCTGATTATTTCACAGCCGGATTCTGGGGAACAGGCATTGGAAATTGCCGACACCTTAATCAAATCGGGTGCGGTTGATGTTGTTGTTATCGACAGTGTCGCGGCATTAGTACCTAAGGCAGAACTGGAAGGTAATATCGGTGATTCATTCGTTGGTACAACCGCACGTTTGATGTCGCAATCATTAAAGAAATTGGCAGGGTCAGTATCGCGCAGTAATACATTGCTTATCTTTATTAACCAAATTCGTATGAAGATTGGGGTTATGTTTGGTAATCCGGAAACGACATCGGGTGGTAATGCGCTGAAATTCTATGCGTCGGTGCGCCTGGATATTCGTCGTACAGGCCAAATTAAAGATAAAGAAAATATTGTTGGTAATGAAACCCGGGTCAAGGTTGTAAAGAACAAGGTTGCCCCACCGTTCCGTACAGTTGATTTCAAAATTATGTATGGCGAAGGTATTTCACGCATCAGTGAAATTTTGGATATGGGTGTGAAGTACGATTTGATTGAAAAGGCGGGCAGTTTCTATTCGTATAACAGTGAACGCATGGGCCAGGGTGAAGCCAATGCGCGTCAGTGGTTAAAAGACCATCCAGAAGCGCAACAGGCGTTGCTGGATAAAATTATGGCGCGCGCATCGGGAATTGCCGAAGAAATGACAACCGGCCCAATCGATGATGAGGATGATATGAAGAGTTTAGAAGAATAAACCCAAAGGAGAGCACAATGAAAAATATTTATTCAGATGATTTTATTGGCTAGTAATAAGGAGTGGCCCATGAAAAACGATATGGATGGCTGAGCAAAAGGTTAAATCAATGAAAAATGATAACGAAGGTTGAGCAAAAGGAGTAATCTGATGCGTGAAACAGAATATATTTATCGAAAAATAAAAAAAGAATCAGACGAGTGGTAGTGATTTAATCCCCAGTTGGCGGTTGCGTGGCTGGGGATTGTTTGTCGGATAGTGGAAATATAAAAAGGATTTATTATGAATTTTTCGCGTATGTGGGCAATGACAGATATTGCAATTCGTGGACATATTTTGAACTGGTTTTGGCGCGACCGTGCGCATAGACGCGCCGTGCGCAGTGATGTTATCAGCCAGGTAATACCACGGTATTTTAAGCGGTATTTGCCTGCGGCGGCGGCAATCAAAGAACGCAAGGTTGTAAATAATGATAAAAATGACAAGATTTTTACACTGTGGTTGCAGGGTGAAGATAATGCGCCACCATTGGTAAAAGCGTGCTTTCGTAATATCAGAAAACATTGCAGTCAGGAACTGGTTGTGCTGGATGAAAAAACAGTGTTTGACTATATTCAATTGCCAGAAATAATTATGGAAAAACGACGCGCAGGCAAGATTGGGCATGCGCACTTTGCTGACATTTGTCGTGTGGAATTGCTGTATAATCATGGTGGGTATTGGTTGGATTCAACAGGGTTCGCAACCGCGCCAATTCCAGACTGGATTGCGGAACAGGATTTCTTTGTCTATATGGCGGGTCAGACAGTTGGCAGTCCGTATAGTTATATGCAAAATTGTTTTATTCGTTCGCGCAAGGGGGCGTATCTGTTGGATGCATGGCGTGCGATGATTTTGGATTACTGGATTCATGAAAATGGGTCGTTTGATTATTTTATGCACCAGTTACTGTTCAAGACATTGGTGGAAAATGATGAACGCGCCAAGAAGTATTTTGCAAAAATGCCACATGTTGACCAGGATCCAACGCATGCATTGTGGTGGGGGTATCATGACAAACCGTTCGATAAAAAAACTTTTGACCAGGTGACCAGTGGTGCATTCTTTCAAAAGACGACATATCAACAGGCGAAAAATCCAATACCAGGTTCTTTTGCCGATGAAATGATTAAAATGTAAGGATTTTCAATGCCAGCAATATCAATTATTATTCCTGTGTATAATGTTGAAAAGTATCTGCGCAGATGCTTGGACAGTGTGTTAAATCAAACTTTCCAAGACTGGCAGGCGATTTGTGTCAATGACGGCAGCCCCGATAACAGTGCCGCAATATTGGATGAATATGCGAAAAAAGATTCGCGATTTGTTGTCGTGACAAAAAAGAATGGGGGACTGTCTGATGCGCGTAATGCGGGGATGGAACACGTCACCGGCGATTATATTATGTATTTGGATAGTGATGATTTTATTCATCCACAAACAATGGAAATTGCATATTCATTGGCGGTGCGTGATGGGTCTGATATTGTGTCTTTTACATACGACCGGATTTATCGTCCGCAATTGATGGTGCGTCATGTGTTGAAAATGGATACAGATAATGTTGTGCCAAAACGCGTTCATAAACGATATGATATCAGCAAGATAAAAACACTGGTGACAGATGATGTGTATGAATATGCAACAGAACGCACACACAATGTTCCAGGGCGCAAGAAAAAATGGCTGATTAAGCATTGTCAGGTGTGGAAGAATATGTATCGCCGGGATCTGATTGAAGATGTGCCGTTTATCAAAGGAATATTGTTTGAAGATTTCCCGTGGTGGAGTGCTGTTATGCTGAAAAATCCGCGTGTGACAATTGCGCCGTTGCCATTGTATTTCTATATCCCAAATTTTGGTGGGATTGTGCTGTCGGCAAAACAACTGCGTATTATGCAAAGTCTGTGCGCAGGAATCAAAGATGCGTTTATCAGATACCAAGAAAATGCAACTGAATATCAGATGAAGCAATGGTCGCAGAACTTTAAGTGGTATTTTGTTAATTGGGCATTCCGCAAGATTAAATACCTGAACAGTGATGAAGAATTAAATGTGGCGCGCGAATTATTCCGTGATTTGGACAGAATTGGTGCGCTGGATTGTGCACCAAAAAAGTGGTGTGATTTGCGGTGCAAGATTTGTGAGTTTATAAAATGAGTCAAAATATAAAGGTTGCGTTTTGCCTGCGCGATATGCAGTTGGGTGGTGTTGAATCAGTGCTGGTGCGGTTGCTGGAATCTGTGTTGGCGCGTGGCGGGGTGGATGTGACATTTGTGTCATATGTTAATATAACCGAACCGATATATCGTGATTGGTTGGATGCGCATCCGCAAATTCAGCGCAGGGTTTTGTATCCGTCGCGATGGTTGGGAACACAGTTGCCGCACTTTTTTGTGTGGCGGTTGGCGAAGCATTTTGTGCGCGATGCGTATCGCTGGTGGCGGCGCGTGTTTGTTAATAGAAATGTGTTCAAGGATTTTGATGCGGTTATTGACTTTTATGACTTTGGGTTTTACAAGGAAATCAAAAATCTGAAATGCCCGAAAATGGCGTGGTGGCATTCTTCGATTACCAAGTTTATCAAGCGTGATTCAATTAATTTTATGGATGGGTATAATACACTGGTCGCGCTGACAGATGGTTTTGTAGAAGAATTTAATAGCCTGTACCCAAAATACGCAGGGCGTGCGGTGCGTATCTATAACCCGGTGGATGTTGAACATATTCGCAGTAAACTGAAACGCAAGGTCAGGATTAAAGACTATTTCTGTGCGGTGTCGCGACTGTCGCCAGACAAAGATATTGAAACAATACTGCGTGCGTTTGATAAGTTTTGGATTGCCGCGGGGCGACCTAATGTGAAAATGGTTGTTGTCGGTGGCGGGGACGCAGAACAACACTTTCGTCAGATTGCGGAATCCTTGCCATCGAAAAAACATATTGTTTTTACAGGTGCAACACCAAACCCGTTTGAATATATGCGCGGTGCACGGGCGCATATTCTGTCCAGTCATAGTGAAGGGTTGGGGATGGTCTTGATTGAGGCGATGGCCGTTGGTACACCAAATATTTCATCGGATTGTAAAAATGGTCCACGTGAAATTTTGCTGGATGGACGGGCAGGGCTGTTGTTTGCACCAGGTGATGTTGCAGAATTGGCACTGCGTATGGATGATGTGTGGAATCAGCGCGTTGATATAGAAAAAATGACACAACGCGCGACCAAGTCGCTGTCACGATTCAGTGCAGATGCCGTCGCAAAAGATGTTTTGAAATTGCTTAATTCCTAAATTCCACGCTGCTTAAAGCGGTCGGGAATTTTTGCAACGATTTTTAGCCCCATCATATTTGGCTTGTTCCATGCGTATGGTGCGCGAATGTATGTTTGAATAAAGCGTGCAATATGTATCCATTTTTCGCCGCGGGCCGGACGGCTGGACACATCATTGATTGTGCCGTTGCCGCGGCGTTTCAGATGGTTTACCCAATCTTCGCCGCGTTTGGCAGCCTTGGTCAATAACATATCCATATCAACTGCGCCAAAGTGCAACAGATACAGGTTTTTATCAATGTGGAAATTATGATTCTTTACACGGTGAAAGCCACTGCCCCATGTGGCGGGCTTGTTTAATACAACAGGCTTTGTATATCGTGTGGATAGCAGGGCGTATGCACGCTGGTCCAAAAATGGTTTGGATGTGTCCAGGGGGTGTTCGCACCTCATGTGTTGGCCAACATCCAGTCCCAATCCAGATACGGTTGTGTTGATATCTAATTCTGATAAATATTCTGCCAATGTTTTATTAGTGCGTGTATCAACAATTAAAAATTCGTCTGTGTCACAACCAATCACAATGTCATAACCGCGTGAAAATAATTCACGGGCCAGGTCGGATATCTTACCAATTCTGTATTTGTCGCCTGCTGCGCGCGACATATCGGTGTGCGGCAGTTTTGTTATTGTTGCACCACCAGCGTTTTCAGGAATTGTTTGGTCCATTCCGTCCAGGTATATGTACAGATTTTCAGTGCCAATTTCGTCGCCGTAATATTTAATCCAGCGCGACAAGAAAAATTCGTCGTTGCGGGCCATGGTTATGGCAGCAATGCGTTTTAGTTTTTTGTTTTTCATATTCCCTCTATAAATATCTTGCGTAAAATGTGTTGTATGTGGCGGTATGTGATTTTGATTGGATTTGATGTTAACAGCCAATCAATATGTTTATCGCTGTATGTCGCGCGGGCCGATGATAGTATGGCATCGCGCAGCGTTGGGTCAAATTTTGATAGAACTTGTTTAATCTGGCGACCCAGTGCGCCGTTGTTGCGATTGAATGCAACCTTTTTCATAAATGGCATTTTGCGACGATACAATTTGCGAATGCCGTTATAAACACTGCGTCCCGGGGTTTCAAACAGGTGGGATGTTGTAAAACCGTTATCAATTGCCTGTTTCGTAAATCCGTATTCGTACAGGTATGTGATTGCACCCTTGTCAGATTGGTGGGTGACAGCGTGCATAAATTCATTAAACCATTTTGATAAAAATACAGTTGGGCGCATACCGATAAACCATGATTGAATATGTGGGCGACGACCCGTTGGATTATAACACAGGCCAAATACATCAGTACCGGCGGATTCCATATCGTTAAAATACTTATCCATTGGATACAACGGACCAAATACGGAATCGTTTAAGATATATACAAAATCGTAATCAGATAGATTCAGGTTTTGCGTTGCCCAAATGTATGCGCGCTTGTACGAACCGAAATCGTATTCGCCATGGCGCGTTGCCATCGCGTGCTTTACATACGGGGCCAGTTTAGATAGTTCATCGTCACTGCATTGTGAATCCATACATAAAACAATATCGCCAAACTGGGAAATGCTGCGCACATAATAGGTCAGCGCATCGTCAATAATGCCATTCTTGTCATATCCTGCAAACAGAAATAGGCGTGTGGTCCTATGTTTTGCTTTCTTCATATCATATAATGTACAATGTTTTATAGTGTTTTGCAACAAATGACTTTGGTCTGTTTTTTTTACCTTTTTTGTGATAAAATGCATTTGTTATGAGCAATACTAAATCAAAGTTTTTACCAGAACGCGCATCGCGCGCGTTAAAGAGTTTGGCACTGCGTGTCGCTGGGGGCGTGGTGTTGTTTTTTTCATTGTGGGCCGTGTTCGCATTGATGTTTTTTAATCCATATTTGGACGGGTTCGGCGTGGCCAGTACATTTGGTGCCCAGTCGGTAATGGGCTGGATTGTTGGATTTTTACGCTATGGCGTTGGTGTGTTGCCGGCACTGTTCGTGATACTGTTTGTTGCGCGGGCGGGGTTGGTCGCGATGTGTGGCTGGGCGGTTCAAAATGGTCCGGAATATAATTTCTTGCGCGCGTTTATCGCCGTATGTGCAGGGGCGTCTGGATTGGGACTGATTATGCCATCGGCCAGTTTTGGTGGTGTGTTTGGTGCCGTCGCCAGTAATGATATTGTGTCGTTGGTTGGACGCGAGACGGCGGTTGCAATTGGTGTCTTGTTGTTGGGTGTGTTCTTTGTTATGGCGGGGATGCTGTTGCATATAAAGTGGGTGCATGTGCAAAGTCTGATGCGGATGTGTTGGCGTGCGGTGCGTGTGGTTGGCGCGGCATTCCATTTGACGGCGCCATTGCCACCAATGGAAAAAGAAGAGATAACCAAAGAAACAGAAGAAGCAGAAGAAGACAAAAAGCCAATGCGCAGATTGCTGCGTAAAAAGACTGAGAAGCCCACGCCGACCAAGGCGATTTCTGCACCTGTGGCGGCGATTGCGCCGCGTGCGCGACGGGCGGGGGCGTATGAATTGCCAGACCCAAAGTTGTTGGAAAAGTCGGTGTTTGGTAAAAATATTGTGACACCTGATTTGAAACGCAATGCCGCCGCGATGGAGGTGCATTTTGCAGAATATGGTGTTAACGGCAAGGTTGTTGGAATTCGGCCGGGACCAATTGTTACACTGTATGAATTTATGCCAGACAGTGGTACGCGTATGGCCGATGTTAATAATACTGTGCGTGATATGACGCGTGCGATGGCAACGGAAAATATTCGTATTGCCCATATCCCCAGCACACAGTTAATCGGTGTTGAAATGGTTAATCTGAAACGTCAAACAGTGCGCTATCAGACATTGGTTGCGAATGAAACATTTGTTAATTCAAAGTACAAGATTCCGTTGGCGTTGGGGGTTGATATTGGTGGTAATCCAATGTACTTTGATTTGGCCAAGATGCCACACATGCTGATTGCTGGGCGTACGGGTTCGGGCAAGTCGGTGTTTGTACAATCAATTATTACATCAATTGTTTATCACTTTACGCCGGACAAGTGCAAGTTGATGATTATTGACCCAAAGGGTGTTGATTTTGGATTCTGGGATGATATTCCGCACTTGATTACACCAATTGTGAAACTGGACCCAGCGGCGGCGGTGAATGCGCTGAAATGGGCGGTACGCGAAATGGAAGAGCGGTACAAGCAATTGCAAATCTTGAATGCGCGCAATGTGGAAAGTTATAACGAAATTGCGGCTGAAAAACGTGCCAAAGGTGAAAAGATAACCAAACAGGTTGCGGTTGGTACGGACGAGGAAACAGGGGAATTACTGTTTGAAACCCAAGAAGTAGATTTGTCAGACATTCCATATATTGTAATTATTATTGACGAGGTGGCTGATCTGATGTCGCTGGCGCGTAAAGAGGTTGAGGCCTGTGTTCAGCGTATCGCGCAAAAGGCACGTGCGGCGGGTATTCACCTGGTGATGGCAACCCAGCGACCGGATGCAACAACCATTACGGGGGTTATCAAGGCGAATTTCCCAACACGTGTTTCGTTCCAGGCGCGCAGCCATATCGATTCTATGACAACATTGGGTGAAAAGGGGGCAGAAAACTTGCTGTCGTGTGGTGATATGTTGTTTAGCGAGGCAGGGCGCGTTCCAGTTCGTATTCATGGGGCGTTTATCGCAGATGATGAATTAAATCGTGTGGGTAAGTTCTTGCGCACCCAGGGTGAACCAGAATACGCATCGGGTGTAACCGAAAGTGAAGAAGCCGCCGCGCCAGCCGCCTCGTCCAAGGCAGAGATTAAAGCAGGTAAAGATGCCGATATGTATGAACAGGCCAAGGAAATAGTTGTGCGTGATAAAAAGCCGACGATATCGTATTTGCAACGACGGTTGGCAATTGGGTATAACAAAGCCGCAGGATTGATAGAGCGTATGGAACAAGATGGAATTGTTAGTGCACCCGATGCTAGTGGCAAGCGACAGGTGTTGTAAAAATCCCCCGTTTGGGGGATTTTTTTTGAGACATGAGACAGAATTTTTTGCAAAAAGTCTGTTTATAAATACCCCGCTAAACTTTTATTTATCAAAGCGTTGAACATTGAAAAACAATCCGTTATAATGACTGTGTCACGATGATTTTGTCGTGATGGGGCGTAGAAACCCTGCCGTTGTGATGGAATATAAACCTGTGTCGCGGTGCGGCGCGGTGTGTGTATTCTGTTGAAAGACTCCTGATATTAGTGTCAGGAGGGTTGCGAATATATCGAATAAGCACGCAATTCAACGGATTGTTTCTAACCTCCTGACCACTCGTTTACGCGCGTGGTTTTTTGTTTATCACACAAAGCCCCAGGCGAAGTGTGGTTTTTCGCGAATAAACAAACAAAGGGAGTGAAACAAATGAAAAAACTTTTAACAATTACTGCGGTGGGCGCGTTGCTGACCGCGCCGGCCATCGCTGTGCAAAAATGCGTGGCGTTGGGGGCAGACTATGAGTGCATTACGGCTTTTAATGGTCCAGGTGAAGCGGTTACCGAAGGCTACTGTCAAACTGTGGACTATTCAAAAGATGATCCATATGGTCCTATGGTAGACGTTGCGTTCATTGGTATGTGTTCTGTTACAGCTGGGGGAGGACGAGGTGCTGTTGCTCGACTGATATCGACTGGTAACTTTGAGGAAGGGGCTGAAGATAGGTATCATTGTTGGTGTAAAATGATAAAACCGATGGTTTCTGAGTGGGTTTATGAGAGTGCTGTAACTGAGTATGGTGATGCAAATAGGGCGGATTCGTGTGCGATTATCTGTTCAGATAAGTGCTCTAACTTTATTTATGGTACTTCAGGGCGTCCCATTGATGTTTTTTTTAATAATCCTGGATAATTAATGAGGGAAAAAATGAATTATAAATTTATTTTATTGATTGGACTATTGGTATCACCGGGGTTTGCTGCCGCGCCCAGCACCAGTTGTCCATCGGGTTACATTGCGATTGCTGCCCCCAACATTACTATTGCGACATCGTGCCCCAGTGGTTATGTGTCGGTTGGCACGGCGGAATCGTGCCTGGTATCAAATCCGTCGGGTGATTGCATAATGTATGCCCCGGTTGGAATGTCATATACCGATGACAGTGGTACATACGAATATACTGAACCGTGTGCGTTGTAAAAAAATCCCCATGTTTCATGGGGATGTTTTTATTCTTCGATATGTTTCTTTAACTTCTTGCGTGTGTTGCTGTCCAGTTCTTTCTTGCGCAGACGAATTGTTGTGGGGGTGACCTCTACCAATTCATCATCCAAGATATAGGACAGGGCTTCTTCCAGTGAAATGCGGCGTGGTGGGGCCAAGAATAATTTTTCATCAGCCGTGACCGAGCGCATATTTGTTAATTCTTTGCCCTTAATCGGATTTACTTCCAGGTCGTTTTCTTTGCTGTGTTCGCCGATAATCATACCAGAATAAACCTCGGTCTGGGGTTCGATAAATAATGTACCGCGTGGTTGCAGGTTAAACAATGCGTATGTTGCGGCGCTGCCTTTTTCCATTGATACCAAAACGCCCGGACGATATTGTTGAATCGCGCCACGGTACACATCGTATTTATCAAATACGCGGTTCATAATACCTGTGCCGCGTGTGTCGGTGCGGAATTCAGATAGGTAACCAATCAGACCGCGTGATGGGGCAGAAAACACAATGCGGGTTTTACCAGCACCAGATGCCTTCATTTCTGTAATTGTTGCCTTGCGCTTGGTCATCTTTTCAATAACGACACCGCTGAATTCATCGTCAACATCGATTACAACATCTTCGATTGGTTCAAGGCGTTCGCCGTTTTCGTTTGTTTGCATTACAACGCGTGGGCGGCTGACGCTTAATTCAAATCCTTCGCGGCGCATTGTTTCAATCAAAATACCTAATTGCAATTCGCCACGACCAGAAACCTCGAACGCTTCGTTGTTTTCGCTTTGTTCAACCTTTAATGCAATATTTGTTTCCGCTTCTTTGAACAGGCGTTCGCCAATCATACGGGATGTTAATTTTTTACCGCTTTTGCCCGCCAAAGGGGATGTGTTAACAAAGAAAGTCATGGTTAAGGTTGGTGGGTCAATTGGCATCGCAGGAATAGGTTCAGTGACAGATGGATCGCACAAGGTGTCGGCCACGGTTGCCTTGGAAAAACCAGCAACGACGACGATGTCGCCGGCAGATGCAGTGTCGCGGGAAACCTTTTCAATGCCGCGATGTTCAATGATTTTTGTAATTTTGGCATTTTCGATAAATTCGCCGTTGCGATTGATGGCCTTGACAGACTGGCCAACGCGTACGGTCCCAGATTCAATTTTACCGGTCAGAATACGACCAACATAGGGGTCTGCTTCCAGTGTTGTTGCCAGCATCTTAAATGGCGCATCCAATTGACAGCGGCTGCCATTGCAATCGGGGGCAGGGACATGATCAACAATTAATTGAAACAGTGGTGTCAGGTCCTTGCGTTCGTCGTTCAAATCGCGTACCGCCCAACCATCACGACCCACGGAATATAGATATGGGAAATCCAATTGTGAATCAGTTGCGCCCAGTTTATCAAACAGGTCAAATGTTTCGGTTAATACTTCGTCAGGACGCGCATCGCCACGGTCAACCTTGTTAATACAAACGATTGGGCGCAGCCCCAGTTTTAATGCCTTGGATAATACAAACTTTGTTTGTGGCAGGGGACCTTCGGCACTGTCAACCAGCAAAACAACCCCGTCAACCATTGACAGAATGCGTTCTACTTCGCCGCCAAAGTCTGCGTGGCCCGGTGTGTCCACAATGTTAATCTTGTATTCGCCCCATTGAATGGATGTTGGCTTGGCAGAAATTGTAATCCCGCGTTCGCGTTCGATGTCACCGCTGTCCATTACGCGTTCATCAACGCGTTCGTTTTCGCGGAATGTGCCCGCCTGTTTCAGCATGTTGTCAACCAGGGTTGTTTTGCCGTGGTCAACGTGCGCAATAATTGCAATGTTGCGAATTTTCATGTATTAACCTTTGTTATATCGGCTGATAATTTTATATGAAAAATTATGAATTTCAAGAATTTATGTATAAAATCTTGACATTTGTGCAGGTTTGTCTATATTAAACATGTTGGGATCAAGAGGTGTTATATGAAGAAAACTTTATTAAATCGTCGTCCGGTGTTAAATGATCATGTTGATGGGGTGGATTTTATTTATGCACAAATTAAAATCGCACTGTTTAATTATTATTACTTGATTCGTTCAGATTTGAAAAAGCGTTGGAATACATTGTCCAAGAATGATCGTCGTGATGCAGTTGTTGTATTGCGTTATCTGGAAGATGTGATGAAAGATCCAGCCAAACACTTTTCACGCACGGCAACCCAAAACGAATGGAATAATCGTGCAGTTGAATGTATGACTGCCAAGGGTATGAAGAATGTTGCAGATGCATTCTATATTGTCCATGGTCCGCGCGAAGTGTTTATTGAAGGGGTCAGAAATGCAACGTATTCGCCAGAAATGTATAGTGATTTATATAAACTGGCGGGACATATTCAGAACTGGGAATACGATCGTACATCAATGCGTGATTATATGCGCAAGCAGTCCAATAAGTATTCAGATGCAATTACAAAGATTGCAAAGCAGACCCAGGCCTTGGTCGATATTCAAGAGGCAAATCCGTTGGTGCGCCCGTTGAAACAATTAATGAACAATTTACAACGATAAAAAAAATCCCGCACCTGCGGGATTTTTTTATTAGTGTTTGCCGCCGATTTTGGTGCGGCCGCCCATTAATGGTTGCAGGCATTTTGGAATATTTACTGAACCATCGGCGTTTTGGTGATTTTCAATTACTGGCACAATCGCACGGGGCAGGGCAATCCCAGTGTTGTTTAATGTTGCACAGAATTGCATGTTGCCGTTTTTGTCGCGATAGCGGGTGTTTGTGCGACGTGCCTGAAACTGGCCAATCGATGAACAAGAACCCAATTCGCGATATGCGTTTTCGCTGGGGAACCAGGCTTCGACATCGTTCATTTTTACCTTGTTGAATCCCATGTCGCCAGTGCATGCCGTGATGACGCGATATGGCAATTCCAAATCCGCCATTACTTCGCACAGATTGTTCAATAAATGTTCGTGCATTTCGTCTGATTGTTCAGGTGTGCAATAGATGTATTGTTCGACCTTGTTAAATTGATGTATACGCACGATTCCGCGGGTGTCACGACCGGCGGCACCGGCTTCTTTGCGGAAACATGGGGAATAGCCAGCGTATTTAATAGGCAGGTCTTTTTCGTTTAATACTTCGTCGCTGTGCAGGGAATTCAAAATGATTTCCGCGGTCCCAGCCAGGCAACGATCAGTATCGGTCAGCATAAATACATCATTTGCCATAACTGATTGGTCGCTGCCCATAAAGTGTCCAGCGTTAAAGATTGTTTGTGGTTTTGTAATTGATGGACAGTTTACAAATGTAAAACCTTTGGCCATCAGTTTCTGTAATACATATGTTTGAATCGCCAGTTCCAGTTCGGCCGCTTCGCCAAACAGGGCGTATGTACGGGTGCCGCAAATTGATGCGATTTTTTCAGGTTTCCACCAGCCGTTCATTTCCAACAAATCCCACTGGGCGCGTGGTGTGAAATCAAATTCGCGCGGTGTGCCGACACGACGCAGTTCGATGTTTTCACTGTCGTCGCGACCGATTGGTGCGTCGGGCGATGGAATTTGTGGAACGCGATGAAGTAAATCGTCCAAGACTGCTTCTTTATCGGCCAGTTCTGCCATGTCGTTGGCGATTTCGTTGGCGATTTCCTTGCTGCGCGCAATCAATGGTGCACGGTCAGTGGCGGTTGGAATTTCGCGTGTAATCTTGTTCTTTTCGGCGGTTTTTGATTGTGTGATTGTTTTTAATTCGCGTACGCGTGCGTCCAGTGCCAGTATTTGGTCGGTGTAATCTGTAAAGCCCTTTAATTCACAGGCGCGTTTTATAGCATCTGGATTTTCACGAATAAATTTTATATCTAGCATTTTTATAGTTCCTTTTGAATTTTTTTATAATCTTATTATGGCGCGATATAAATCGCAATTAATAAATGAAAAAAGTGTGTGATAAATTATTCCCCCAACGGGGATGAAGAACGACTAAAAAATACAGAAATCAATTTCATATCAGGAAAAATTATAGAACTTTTTTAACATAAATGCAATGCGTTTTATTTTGTTTGCGTGCGTGGTTGCGATGTGCTAAGATTGCCGCGAATGCAAAAGGAAAGGTATCGTAATGTATGATGTTATTATTTTAGGTTCGGGGCCTGCGGGGTTGACAGCGGCACTGTACACAGCACGCGCAAATAAAAAGACACTGGTGCTGGGTGGTGATCGTTTGGGTGGTCAAATGGCAGGTATTGCAACATTGGAAAATTACCCGGGTTGGGCCGGCAGTGGTATGGAGTTGGCCGAGTTTATGAAAAAACAGGCGGAATCGTTTGGTGCGGTTGTTGAATTTGTTTCGGCAAAATCTGTGTCGGGTGACGCGGAAAATGGTTTTGTTGTCGTTGGTGATAATGGCACAGAATATAATGGTCGGTCTGTTATTGTTGCGACCGGTGCATCACCACGCAAACTGGAAATTGATGGCGCCCGTGAATTGATGGGGCGGGGCGTTTCGTATTGTGCAACATGTGATGGGTTCTTTTACACTGGCAAGACAGTTATTGTTTTAGGTGGTGGGAATTCCGCGTTAAATGATGCGCTGTATCTGGCAGATTTGGCCAAGACGGTAAAAATTGTTTATCGCAAGTCCGAATTTTTCCGGGCCGAAGCGGTCTTGCGCGATCGCGTAGCGGCGCGTGATAATATTGAATGCTTGTTCAATACTGATTTGGCAAAAATTGCACCAAAGCCAGATTCAGATGATGGTGAATTGGTTGTGACAACAAATACTGGTGATGAATTGGTTGTTGATGGTGTGTTTGTCGCCATTGGGCACGAGGCGAATACTGATTATCTGTCCGAAGATATTAAACGCGATGCGATTGGGCGTTTGGCACCATTTGCGTTGCCGGCGGGTATGTTCGTTGCGGGTGATGTGCATTCTGAATTAAAGATGCAAATCGCAACCGCGGTTGGCACAGGGTGCAGCGCGGGTATGGATTGTATCGCGTTTTTGAACAGATTATAAATTTATAACTTTTGTTTCTTTGGTGGCGTTGTCGTATATTTTCGGCACGCCACTGTATCCCATAATTTTATGGTGTGATGGAATCAAGAATTCGGGCAGTGGTGATGCCTTGGGCATTTCACGCAGTTTTGATAGTTTTGGATCCTTGAATGCCATTTGTTTGTCAGCCTCAATCGGGCGATGATACCAACCCTGGAATATGACCAGTTGTTTATCGTCCGCCATTTTCATGATGTCCATTGGGGTGAATAATAATTCTTCACCTGGTTCTTCTTTTTCTTTGCCGTCGGGCCCCTTGACGGTTTTCATTTTCATTTTATAGCCCATCATGGTGGAAAAGCGTTGCGCGGTGTCGGGGTCGTTTTGGCGCATAACAATTTTGGCCGCAGTGGTGGATATAATTGTGGCGGCAGCATCGGCACCGTATTTTTCCTGAATTTGGTGCAGGTCCTGACCAATAATCAGATATGAAATCTTTTGCCCACGGCCCAGGTCGGGACCCTGGATAACCGCTTGCAGGCGTTGCATTTTTGGCATTTCGTCCAACACGAATAATACAGGGTATGGTCCCAGGCGTTTGCCGTCGCGATATTGTTCGGGCGCATTTGCCAACAGATAGTTTGTCATCAGTTCAATAAATATTGCGGTGATTGGATTTAATGCCTGGGCATCAACCATGTTGATGGACAGATAGACGGTGACGGGTTTAATCTTGCCATCGCGTGGGTCGCGCAGACCGCGCAGATCAGAAAAGTGAAAGTCAGAATGGCTGGTGCGGTTGCGAACAGCGGCGTTGCGGAAAATGCCCAGCCCCGCCATGATTGTTGACAGGATAGAGCCACGTTCTTTGTCGGGTGTGTTTGCCAATTGTGTTAATTCAAGTATCGCGCGGTGGGCGTATGAATACTGGCGTGCTTCGTCCACAGCCTTTTGAAACAGGTCTTTCATTGGGTCGGCCATCATAACCATTTGATCACCCTGGCGACGGCGTTCTTCGATGTCCTGGGCGATGGCAATTTGGCTGGCGTTTAACCAGTCAAGAATCATGGACAAGGATGCTTCTTTGCCACGCCATGCATCGGGTATGTTTGCCCATGTGCCGACATGAACATAATTCATCGCGTTTAATTCGCCGCGCTGTAATAGGGCGTGCGCCGCATAGGCGTTCGGATCACTTATCATTGATAGGTAGTAATCAGATAAAACAGCCGCATCTTCGGCATTAAAGGTGCCGTTTGATATGCGGGCATAGAAATAGTCGTTTGCCTTGGCGCGTTCAACCTTGGACACCATGTATTGTACCAGGCCAGACAGACCGGCGCGGCCAGAAATTGTCCAGTGTGGGTCAGCAGATGATCCTTCTTTGTCGGGAATCAAGGTGTTGCACAATGCATCAATGTACAGGTCGCGTTGTTCCTGGTCGAATGGGACGTGTTCCGGGGATAGCGGATTCCACGATGGGTAGTATATACCGCGTTCTGGATCGTCCTGGCCTGCCCAGTTCATAATGAATACTGGCCCAACGGTTGCACGATAGCCAGATGTTTTCAAATCCAATTCTGGCTTTGGGTCGTTGATAATCATGGAAACATCGTTGCATTCCAAAATTGTTGGGATAACGACACCTTCGGTTTTACCGGTTCCTGGGGGGGCAACGCACAGGGTGGACAGGCATTCCTTCATCATCAATGGTTTTTTCTTGAAGTATCCCAGTACCATCATAAAACCGCCGAACAGACCCATTTTTTCAATGTCTTCTTTGCTGGCCTTGTTGGATGATTTTTCAGCAAATTTATCCTTGCCGTGTGGGTTAAATTCGTCGGTTAATGTGGCGTCGGCCAGAAAATAATAACCAATGATTGGAAACAGTGGGGTTATGCACGGAATGTCGGGGCGTGCAATACAGCGACCAATCCATGCGGGAATTTCTGCAATAACAGATAGACCGCCCGTGGCCAACATATTTTGCAGGTATATGTTCATCCAGTGTTGACTGGCCGGGGACCAACCATATCGCCAAATGTGTTCAATGATAAATGATGCCGCAAACATTAACGCTGCAACCAGCCACATGCCAATTGCCCAACGAATTGACCAAAATATACGGGCCATCGGGGTTTGTTCATGTTCCTTGTAGCTGGACGAGTTGAATATTTTCAACCCTTTGCCTTTGCCGGAAATCGATAAAAAGTTGAACTTTGAAGCCATTGTGCTAATATTATATCAGAAAAATTAACTTTTATAAATCAGGAATTATGTTTTTATGAAAAATATTCCAAGAATCTTTGTCGGTGATGATGTTAGCGCGGGGATGACTATCCCTGTGGGCAAGGATGTGGCGCATTATTTGGCACGTGTGATGCGGCGCAGTGATTGTTTGTGCTTTGGTGGCGGGTGTGAATTTAGTGCACAATTGTCTGATGATGGGCGGGCATTGGTCGTTGGGGAACAGACCGCGCACACGGACCCATCAAATGATATAATATTGATGTTTGCACCGATTAAACGCACAGATGATTTGATAAATATGGCAACCCAAATGGGTGTTGCGAAATTGCAGCCTGTTGTCACAGAACGCACAGTGGCCGCACATATAAACTGGGACAGAATGCGTAAAATCGCAATAGAGGCCGCCGAACAATCAAACAGAAATAGTGTGCCGGAAATTTTATCGCCGATAAAGTTTTCTGAACTGGATTTATCAGATGTTGTGTTCGCAGATGAACGGGCGGCATATGGTGCGCAGCGGCCAGGGGGCGTGAAAACAAATAAAATTTTAGTTGGACCCGAAGGCGGTTTTTCGGAATCTGAATTTGCGGCCTTGGATGGGGCAGGGGCAACGGGAATATCGCTGGGGCAAACAGTCTTGCGGGCCGAAGTTGCCGCAGTTGTTGCAATATCGCGGGTGATGCAATGACAGAAATTCGTATAGCAAAATTTATTGCAAATTCAGGTGTGGCGTCGCGACGCGGGGCCGAAGAACTGATTGCCGGTGGTGCGGTTGCTATAAACGGCGTGGTGATTGATAGTCCGGTGCACTTTGTATCAGATTCTGATGTTGTGACGGTTAATGGTGTGCGTGTCTGTCCCCAGGACGATACAGTTGTTTATATGTTTCACAAGCCACTAAATGTTATGACAACTGCGCGTGACCCCAATGGTCGCAAGACAATTTATGATTGTATGGGGGCGGAATATAAAAATCTGAAATATGTTGGGCGACTGGATTATAAAACAACAGGTTTGTTGTTGTTGACCAATGATGGGGCGTTGGCACGGAAGTTAACACTGCCGGATTCGGGGATTGCGCGTACATACATTGCAACGATAAATCGCAGTGCGAAGACAAATTTGGATATTGCGCGTGCGGGGGTGACGGTGGATGGTATTCGCTATCGGCCAATGGATGTTGTGGAACAGGCGGATGGAACACTGCGCGTGACAGTTGTCGAAGGAAAAAAGAACGAGGTGCGCATCGTGCTGCGTGCCAGTGGTGCGCCAGTCAGAAAATTGCATAGGATTTCGTTTGGGAATATTAGTTTGGGAAAATTGCCCGTGGGGAAAATATGTCGTGTGGACAAGAAAACGATTGACGAAATGCTAAAATCTCTCTAAAATTCAAACAACTAGGAAGGGAGTTTTAGATGAAAAAAACTGTTTCTAAAAAGAAAGTTAGTCCAAAAAAGACAGCAAAAGTGCGGCCTGTGGCGTCAAAGCCAACAATTCGTGCCAAGGAAACAAAGCCATGCTTTAATCCATGGTCGTTGTCTGTGTATGTATATTGGTTCATTATTTTGTTCTTTATTGCTGCGACTTTTTATATCTTGGGACGCAGTCATAATATGCCATCAACAATCAGCCCGGTTGAAATTACCGAAGAAGTTTTGTTGCAGGCAGGCGACTATTATGAAAGTGGCAAGACAAAATTGCTGGCCGGAAATATTGATGAGGCAATTGCTGATTTGACCGCGGCGATTGATGCAGGTGCTGCATCGGTTGATACATATATCTTGCGCGGGGAAGCGTTTATGCAGTCGGGTAATTATCGCGCAGCATTGGATGATTTTAATGCCGCGTTAAGCAAAGACCCTGCAAATGCCGTTGCGTATTATGATCGTGGCCTGTTGAATACCAGATTGGAAGATTATAACGCAGCATTGACAGATATTAACAATGCATTGGCGGCCCAGGCGGTTAATCCAACAGCGGTGTTGGCGGAACGCGATTTGTATGCAAGGCGTGGCCAGTTGAATTTGTGGTTAAAGAACTGGGAAGGGGCAATTGCCGACTATACAAATTCATTGGCGCGCCCAGAAGGTTCGGTAAAACCAAGTGTTTATGCGGAACGCGCCGAAGCGTACACAGCGGTCGGTAATTATGCCGAAGCGATTAACGATTACAGTTCTGCAATTCGCGTGATTTCAGAACAGATTCAGGGTGTGCCAACACTGGAAGAACGCGAAGCGTTGTCCAGCAATGCAATGTCGTACTTTGAAAAGTCTGCGGCGTTGAATCTGAATTTGGGTAATGTTGATGCGGCACGCAGTGACCTGGAATCGGCATATACGATTGGGGTTGCGTTGAATGACGCGGAAACAATGGAAAGATTGCAAGGTTTGATTAACGAATTGCAACAACAGTAAAAAAATCCCGCGAAAGCGGGGTTTATTTTTTGCCAAAGTGTTTCTTTAATGTGTCGTATGCGCTGGAAATCCGGGCAAAGTTTTCAGCGGCTGTTTTCTTGTTCTTTGCAGTGTCGGGGTGGTATTGTTTTGCCAATGCGCGATAGCGCACACCCACATCGCGCCACGAAGCAGAAATCCCCAGGTCGAAAACCTTTAACGCGGCAACCACAGGTGTTGGCATTTTGCTGCGTGGTGGGGTTTTATCAAATGCGCCACGACCAGTTATAAAATCGTTAATGAATTTTGCGTAATCAGTTGCATCCTTATTCGCGGTATCTTTGTCTTTTAGTGCCGCGCCAAATGTTTGACGCTCCCAATCGGCCTCTATCTCTTCGGGGGTCATGTCGGCATAAAAGTTCCAGTTTTTGTTGTATTCGGCGGCATGCTCTTGGCAAAAGAACCAATAGTCTTTTAATTCGCGGTTTTTTGGTGCGCGACAGGTGCCGGCCTTGGTACAACCCGGATGATCGCATTTCTTTATCATTTTATGCTTGCCTTTGTTTTTGCCAGTGGGTGATGCAATTTGACGGTTTCGGTCAGTTGTTCAGGCATCACATGGGTATAAATTTGTGTTGTTGAAATGTCTTCGTGGCCCAACATTGTTTGTATCGCACGCAGGTTTGCACCACCCGCCAACAGGTGTGATGCAAATGAATGTCGCAAAACGTGCGGGCTGACACGATTGGGGTCAATACCCGACAAAACAGCGCATTTTTTCAGAATCTTGAAAAAACCGTCGCGGGTTATGTGGCCGGTTTTGCTGTGTGTTGGAAATACATATTTGGATTCGTCATTGTCACGAAGTCGTAGCCAGCGTTGCAAGGCGTCTTGTGCGCTAGTATGCATGGGGACAATGCGTTCCTTGGCGCCCTTGCCATGAATTAACAGGCGGTCGCCCAGGATGGCGGTCATTGGTAATTCGCATAATTCGGAAACACGCAGGCCAGATGCGTACAGCAATTCAATCATTGCGCGCAGGCGGGTTGAATTTTTTGTGTCGCCCGCCGATGATATCAATAATTCTATTTCATCCATAGACAGGAATTTAGGCAAGACCTTGTTGCGCTTTGGCAGTTCGATGTTGGCCATTGGATTGTGGCTGATAATTTTTTCCAGCATTAAAAATTTATAAAAGCCGCGCAGGGCTGATGCCTTGCGTGCGATGGATGAAGGCTTGTCCGGCAGGGTAGATAGATAGCCCTGGATTGCAGTGGTGTCAGCCGCCATCAAGCCGCCAGGAATGGCGTCGTTTGCCAGGCGCAGGTCTGATTCATAACCGGCCAGTGTTTTTTCACTGCGACCGCGTTCGGCAGAAAGGGCTTCTAAGAATATTTCAATATAATTCATTTATGGATATACCACGATTTCAGTTAAATGTTGTACCGGTGCAAAAGATATAACCATCAGCACCAGCAGAATGCCCAGCAGTGTCCATAAAATAAACTTGCGCAAACCTGTCTTTTTTCGTTTGATTGGCATGTCGATTCCCCTGGTGTTATATGGTGTCAAAACTGGTGATGAATATTCCGGCACCCGCGATAATAATAAGTGGTGGTGCAATAATTGCCAATAATGGTGGCAATGCGCCCGTAGAACCCAATGCGTTGAACATGTTTAGCAAGAAATAAACCGCAAAACATGTGACAATCCCCAGGCTGAATTTTGTGCCAAAACTGTAATTACGGCGTTGTTTGGTCTGGGAAAATGCGACGCCAAGTGTTGCCATTGCAATCATTGTTAGGGGCAAAAACAGCAACATCCAATATTGAACCAGGTGACCACGGATTGGTGCGCCGATTTCTTGCATCTTGTGGATAAATTCCGGCAGTTTCCAAAATGAAATCTGATCAGGTTGCAGATAGCGTTCCAAAACGGTCTGTGGGTTTAGTAGTGTTTCCTTGGTCCAATCAGTATGGTGGGTTGTGCCGTCAGAATCAAAAATTGTTGCGTTTTTTGCCGCCAGTCCTGTGTCATCAAGTGTGACGGTTTCGGCCTGAATTCGCTGGGTTAATTTGAATTTTGCGTCCTGTAAAAATATTGTTGTGTTTTCGAATAGTAATACATCACCTGACTTTTTCATACCATGTGCGTTCATAGTGATGTATTCGTCGTCAGATGATTCACGCAGCCATATCATGTCGTCAATTAGTTGCAGGTTATCAGATGTAATATGTTCGGCATTGATGTTTACCGAATATGGATTGATTACGGTGGTGGCAAATACACCAATCAATGCCGCACCAATCAAGAATGGGCGTGCAGATTGATAGGGTGACAGGCCCGCGCTGGATACAATAATGCTTTCGCTGGATTTGGTCAGGTTGTATGTTGCCAGCAGTGTTCCCATAAAAACCGCCAATGGCAAGAATAATGGTACATATTCCAACAGGCGAACCCATGATTCATACAATGCGTCAAATGCCGTTGGATTTGATGGCAGACGTTCAACAAAGGTGACCGCCAAGATAATGCCGCACACAACCAACATAACCAAGCCAACGCCATAGAAAAAACGGCGCATTAAGAATCTGTTTAAGATATTTGGTCTGAACATACTAGGAACTATACCTTGTTCATTTCACAATTGCAAAATTAAAATGATTGCGTATAATTTTACTGCGATTAAACAAGGTAGATAAAAATGGAAAAAAGACCAATTTCAAGGGAAGGCTTTGATAAACTAATCAAAGAATTAAAGGATTTACAGGAAAATCAACGGCCAGAAATCTTAAAGACGGTGCAGTGGGCCCGGTCGCTGGGGGATTTGTCGGAAAACGCTGATTACAGCGCGGCCAAAGAAAAACAACGACAGATTGATGCACGTATTCGCTTTATCGAAGGCGTAATTGAAAACGCACAGGTTATTGATGTTTATTCTTTGACTGGGGACAGGGTGGTCTTTGGTGCGCGCGTTGTTGCCGAAGACGAAGACGGAAACAAAATGCAGTGCCGAATTCTGTCGGATATTGAATCTGATGGCCGTACGGTTATTTCATGTACATCACCGGTTGGGCGTGCGATGATTGGACGATGCGTTGGCGATACATGTGTTGTTAAATTGCCGGGTGGCGAAAAAGAATATGAAATACTGGAAGTGACATTCAAGGAATAGGGCACAGATGGCGGTTCGTGTTTTACCAGACTTTTTAATTAACCAAATCGCCGCAGGCGAGGTGGTGGAACGCCCCGCCAGTGTGGTCAAGGAATTGGTGGAAAATGCACTGGATGCCGGGGCCAATCAAATAGTGATTGATGTCGTTGATGGTGGGCGCACGCTGATTAGTGTTGTTGATAATGGGTGTGGGATTTCGCGTGATGACCTGCCGCGGGCGGTGACACGGCATGCGACATCTAAATTGCCGGATGATGATTTGCTGAATATTAACTTTATGGGATTCAGGGGCGAAGCGTTGCCGTCAATCGCATCGGTGTCTGATATGACGATTGATACATTTCATCAGGGTGAAGAAAATGGATGGCGACTGGATTGTGCGACAGGGGAAATTCGTCCGTCAGACTGGGAAAGTGGAACCAGGATTCGTGTTGAAAATTTGTTTGCCAAGACACCTGCGCGGTTGAAATTCTTACGCGGGGATAGGGCGGAAATGATGTCGGTTTTAGAGGTGGTAAAGCGTTTGGCAATGTCGCGCGCCGATGTCGGATTTTCGTTAAATAACAAATGGTTCTTTCCAAAAAATCAGGATTTACTTGAACGTGTTGTTGCGGTAATGGGCGATGATGTGCGTGGACGCATGTTGGATGTTGAGGTGGTGTCACGGTCGTCAGTAAATATGAAGTTAACTGGATTTATTTCTGAACCAACATTGCGGCGTGCGTCCAGTGTCGATCAATATTTATTCGTAAATGGTCGGCCGGTCAAAGACAAAGTCTTGGTCGGTGCATTGCGGGCCGCATATATGGATGTTATGCATGCGCGGGAATTTCCATTGTGCGCGTTGTATTTAAGTCTGCCGGCGGGGGCGGTTGATGTTAATGTGTCGCCCGCCAAGACCGAAGTGCATTTCTTGGAACCGTCACATGTTCGTTCATTTATTGTTAAGGCGTTGCGGGATAGATTGGCCCAGACAATGGCGCGTGAAACAGAAACGGCGGCGGAACAAATCGCATTTATGCCACCGCCATCGGTGATGCCGACCCCGCGCGTGCAGCCCTTTAACTTTGGTATCAAGGCGGATTCTTTTCGGGTGTGTGATAGACCCGTCACCCAAATGGAACGGTCAATAATTTCCCAAAATACGCAACCCCAGGATCCGGCAGATGCCGAACCAGTTGTTGAATTACCACTGGGGCGGGTGATTGGTCAGTTTGGAAATAAATATATTCTGGCCCAGGCGGGTGATGCGCTGGTTGTGGTTGACCAACATGCCGCCCATGAACGGATAACATACGAACGGTTGCGTACAAATAAAATCAAGACCCAACCGTTGTTGACACCAATTGTTGTGAATCTGCGTGCCGAAGATGTTATGGCACTGGTATCAATTGCGGACGAATTAAAACAGTCGGGGTTGATTGTGGATGCGTTTGGTGATGATGCAATTGCGGTATTTGAAAAGCCAGCAGATTGGGATATGAATTGGGCGGATGTGCTGCATGCGATTGCAGACGAAGTGCGTGCCAACGGGCATTCGTCAATATTGCGTGAAAAGTTGCACTTGAAATTGGCAAATTACGCGTGTCATCATTCTGTGCGGGCAGGGTAAAGATTGGACCTGATTCAAATGAATACCTTGCTGCGCGATATTGAAAATACAGAACGGGCCGGTCAATGTAATCACGGACGACCGGTATATAAAATATTTCCGATGTCTGAAATTGACGGTTGGTTTGAAAGATAACTTATTTCTTGGCGTTATTTAATCGCAGTTGACCACATGCAGAACCAATATCGGTACCGCGTTCACGGCGAATGCGTGTGTGAATACCGTGATGTATCAGTGTGTCCTGGAATCGATGTACGGCATTGCCAGATGGGGCGGCAAAGTCACGTTCATCAACCGCATTCCATGGAATCAGATTTACCATGCAGTTCTTGCCTGCCAATAATGTGGCTAATTTATCAGCGTATTCACCGGTGGCGTTGTACAATACTGTGTCACCGTTTTCGTCTTTCTTGCCCAGCAAAATGTATTCAATCATTAATTGACGATTGTGCAGGTCGGTAAAACGCCATGCGGCATCCATAACTTCGCTGATTTTGTATTTGTTGTTTATTGGCATAATTTGACTGCGCAGGTCGTCGGTTGGCGCATGTAATGATATCGCCAGGTTTATCGGGCGACCCCATTCAATCAAGCGGTCAATACCCGGGACAACCCCGCATGTTGAAACGGTTATGCGACGCCATCCAATACCCATGTCGTGGTTTGCGCATTCGATAAAGTCGATAACATTTTCAGTGTTTTGTAATGGTTCGCCAGTTCCCATGATAACAATATGGGACACATCGTTATTATTTGCATCGCCATTGGGACGAATTGATTTTTCATTGGATTTGTCGGTGCGTAATTCCCATTGGGCGGTCAGAATTTGTGCAAATATTTCGTTCGCGGTCAGGTTTCTTTTTAATCCCAATAGGGTGCTGGCACAAAATTTACAGCCCATGGCACAACCGGCCTGGGAACTGACACAGACGCTGTTGCCGTATGTGGTGCGCATCAATACACATTCTATTTGTTCACCGTCGTGCATTTCCAACAGAAATTTTGTTGTTTCGCCGTCTGATGATTGCAGTTTCTTGATAATGCGACACGGCAATGTTTGTGCGCGTGCATCCAAATCGCGTTGCAATGTGGCAGGGATGTTTTTCATTGACGCAAAGTCAGGTGCGCCACGATTTAGCCAATCACGAATCTGTTTTGCACGAAACTTTGGCTGGCCCATGTCCAACATATATTGTTCCAGTTCGCGGTCTGTGAAATTAAAAAGTATTGGTTTCATTATAATTTATATCTGTCGTCGTTGATGATGATAACGGCCTTGCGGCGCAGTTGTTTTAATTGCTGGTCGGCGATAAACATTGCCTGTTTGTACAGGGCGTTTTGTTCAATAACATCGTCCAGTTTTCCGTATTCAGATGTCTTTTTTGTGCTGCATACCAACAGGACACTGTTGTCGTCAACGGATGACCATGTCAATTTGGGCAGGTCAACAACACGGTTGCGGATTTCAGGTGCTAATTCATATTGTACCGCGGTAAATTGCTGTGGCGCGCCGCCCAGGTCGCGTGCCATATTTATTGCGTCGTCGCATGATTTTGGTTTGGTTAATTTTTTTGCAACATCAGATGGAATATCAATCAGGCGAATAATCGTCATTTCAATTGGCAGGCCATGTTCGCGGGCCAGTGCGCTTTTTTCGTTGGCAATTTCTTCGCGGCTGATGTCAATGGTTGGAACGATTGTGCGGGCAACGATAACCTGCCAGGCGATGTCAGATTTTATCGCACTGATTGCCATTGCGCGTTCGGTCGCAGATAATTCCCCCAGGTTCATGCGCTTTAATTCTTGTTCGGCATCTTCGTCAGTTGGGGAAACATTAAAGTTTGATGCGTATGTTAACTTTACATTGTCGTCAATTATATTTTGCAAGGCAACACGACGATTATCGGTTGATGATTTTCCTTGCTTGGTCATCAGTGTTGTGCGGGCTGTTATGTCGGTGTCTGTAATCGGGGTGCCGTTAACTGTGGCAATAATACTGGCCCCAAATGCAGGCAGTGCGAATACGGCCGCAAAACAAAACATAATTAACTTTTTCATTTCCTAACTTCCTTTGCTGTTAATACTGTTGACCGTTGATGGCCATACCAAATCTGAATTGGAATGTTGTGGTACCAACATAGTCTTCTTTGATAGCGTTGTCGCGACGATACCCAACCGACAGGTAATAGCATGGGTGGTCGTAATATAGGCCGCCGGTGTGACGCTGAAATTCATTGTATTCAAAATTATATATGCCGTCCCAGCGCAAAGACCAACGGTTTGTTAACCCAATGCCGACACCAACAATTGCCTCGTGAATTGTGTCGCCCATGGTCAGGGCATCAATAAACTGTTGGGAATAAATGTGTCCGATGTTAAAGAAGTTGCGATTGCGTCCGATTTGCGCGGTCGTTTCAATATGGCGCAGTTCCAGGTTTTCTTGGTCCAGTCTGAAACGCGATGCCAGGTTCAACCATTCCATATTATTATAGCCGATACGACCGACATAATCCGATGCGCCATTGTGAAAGCCGCTGTTGGGGTCGGTTGCGGGTCTGTCTTTGAAATCATATGATTGACCCAGGAATACTTCAACCGTGTCACCATCCTTGTTAAATGCTGCCCAACGCACACCATAGTCGGCATAGGTGCCGTTTTCCCATAAATCCAACCCAGCAAATCGATTGTCCGAGAATAGGGCAGAATCTGTTAAAATTGCACCCGCAGAATCATTGGCCAGGGCGAATTCTTCTTTGTTCGTGTGCTGCATCATCGTCAGGCGCGCGCGTGGTTCAATAACCTGGGTCCAGTTGGTGGACGGTCGAAACATTGGCAGTGACCATTCGATATAACCACTGGGCAGGAAACGATTCTTGAATCCAGAAACCTGTTCGCCATCAATCATTTCTGTTTTATCAAAGTTATAAACATCGTATCGTGCAGATACACTGGCCGTCAGGCGATTGCCACCCCACAGTGTCCATGGCGTGGTCAGGCGTGCATCACCAATTACACGCTGGGACGCAGTGCCGTCGCCAGAAATACCCAAGATGTCACCAGAAAATGTTGCGTATGTTTCACCAAATAATGGGGCAGTTTGATAAACACCACGAATGTTTGGCAGTATGTTGCCAGACATGGTGTTTTCGTTGCCATAACTGCTGCGCATTTCTTGGAATATATGCGCGTCAGCCACGACATAGCCAGTTTGTCCAAATAATTCCAGTTTTGCCCCGGAATCCAAGTATGGTTGCGCATTATAGAAACCATATTTTTGCAAATATGTTTTATCAGATGCGCGTTCCAGGAATATCGTGGCGCGTGCGTTGTTGCCCAGTTCAATTATATCGTCGTTGAATATGTGCCAACGGCTTTCACCTTCTTTGTTATGTGTAAACGATCCCATGGTTCTGAATTCAGAATGCGGGGCGTTCAAACGGTGTTCCAGTTGGAACAGTGGGTTTTCCTGGGTTAAATATGACAGTGTGACCGTCATATCATGTGTGTCAGAAATTGCAATATAAAATGGTACATTGATTTGTGTGCCCATCTTGTTCGTTGATTCAAAGTCGGGCATCAGGAATCCTGTCTTGTGCTTTATGCCAGGGTCGGGCATTTCAAAAAATGGCCACCATAAAACGGGAATATCGTATGTCCATAGTACAGGACTGTAAAATTTTAACATTCGGGATTCCATGTCATGGATTATCTTGTATGTAGATATTGTCCATGCGTTCCCAAATGCATCACAATCATCGCATGCGGTAAATGTTGCATTGCGGGCAATTGTAATGTCGCCGTCACGGGTAATGTTGTCTGATTCAACATATACATGATTGCCCAACCACAGGCGAATGTTATCGCCCGACAAATTTGCGCCTTGTTGGGTAATGTATGAATCCGTCAAGGTCATGCGTTGGCCCGATTGATTAGTGATTTCAGTGTCACCAGATGTCTTTATCGTTTCGGATTTTACATCGTATTCAATTTTATCTGCGACAATAGTCTTGGGCGTGTTAATGTCCATCGATGCCGCGTTCGCGGTCGTTATATAAATAAATGATAAAAGGAATAGGGTAATCTTTCTCATTTCTTGGACAATACCATCAATATAATGCCAAATGTTAACATGACGGCCAGTGCCAGTAATACAAAACCGGTCATGCTGGATATCATATTAGATAGCGACATATATAATGCCATAACAGCCGCCATTGATGCAACCGCAACGATTGGGGCAAAACTGGCGCGGCGACGCAACAGGGATGAACGCAACAAAATCGTCACACACAGTGCGGCCAGTATTAAATTCATCATTGGGGTTAAAAAGCGATTGCACATTTCGGTCAGAATCATCTTGTGCTGCTTTTTGGTTTCGGCATCAAATGCCACGCGTAATAATTCGGTCGTAGGAACCCGACGAACACGGAATGATGTGTTGTTGCCCTTGTCTACGATGTTCAGGTCCATATCAAATGTTTCAAATGTGCCGGTGACCATTTGACCGCCACTGGATTGTAAAGAACCATTTGTCATAACCAGTGATAGGCCACGGGCGGTTGATACCAATTTTCCTTTTTCTGCAAATATTGTGTTGGTTGTTTTTGCATCGCGCATGTCGGATAACATAACCTGACTGAGGTCATGGTCCGCAACCTTGTCCACATAGACAACCAGGCCGTTTGATATTTCGGTAAATGCGCCTTCTTGTAATTTCATGTGCGCCATACCGTATTGCAGATTCCATTGCATGTCATAGAATTTTTCCTGGCTGTGTGGGACCGCCCATATATTTAATGCTAAATTTAATGCTGTCAGTATCCCAGCCAAAATCAGAGCGGGGCGGGCAATCTGTTTTGGGGACAGGCTGGATGCCGCCATAACGGTCACCTCGTTATCAGATATCATTTTATTATAAACGAAAATTACCGCGATAAAGGTGACAAACGGTATGATAATCGACATGATAAATGGTATCATCAATGCGGTCAAGGATATAAAGCTGCCCAGGTCAACACCGTATTTTAACAGGAATTTCATCATAGACATAATTTGCATCATCCATGCCAGGCCGGTCAAAACCAGCAACAGCATGATAAATATGGCGACAAGTTGACGCAAAAAATATTTACTGAGTATTTTCATATTGCAAAGTATAAAGCCGAAAAGGCAAATAGTCAAATAGTGGTTTTTTTCTTGATTTTTAACGATTCGGGGTCAATAATACGGGTGTTCTTAAATAAAATTTTAAGGGCGGGGTTGAAAAACCCCGCTCTTTCAGTAAAGACATACAAAACAACACGAAGGAGAAAGCAGATGTCTTTTGTTTCTATGCCGCGTCAGGATTTGTTGCTTGCGATTGATTCGCTGGCGTCTGAAAAACAAATTGATCGTGAAATTGTTATTGAATCTTTAGAGGCTGCAATTGCAAAAATTGCAAAGCACAAATATGGTGAAGAATTTAATATCACCGCTGATATCGATCGCAAAAATGGTGCGATTTATGTAAAGCGTTTGTTCACGGTTATTGAATCCCCAGAATCTGTGGGTGATGAATATGATGCAAATACTATGCTGACAGTGGCACAGGCAAAAAAATATGCAAAGAATCCAGTCGTTGGTGATGTGGTCGAAGATGCGTTGCCAGAACCTGAATTTGGTCGTATGGCGTTCCAGACAGCAAAGCAAATTATGACAACACGTGTACGCGATGCAGAAAAAGGTCGTCAGTTCGAAGAATTCAAAGACAATATTGGTGATATTGTCAGCGGTGTTGTTAAACGTATTGAATTTGGTAATGTTTTTGTTGATATCAATGGCAAAGCCGAAGGTTATATCAAGGGTACTGAATTGATTCCAGGGGAACGCTTGAATGTTGGTGACCGTGTTCGTGCGTTGATTATGGATGTTGCGCGTTCTAATTCAGGTCCACAAATTTTCCTGACACGCACACATCCAATGTTTATGGAAAAGCTGTTTGTTCAGGAAGTACCTGAAATTTACGAAGGTATTATTAAAATTAAGTCTGTGGCACGTGCGCCGGGCTCTCATGCGAAAATCGCAGTTGAAACCCAGGACCCATCAATTGATGCGGTTGGTATGACTGTTGGTATCAAGGGTACACGCATTCAGCCGGTTATTAACGAATGTCATGGTGAAAAGATTGATGTTATCTTGTATTCCGAAGACCCGGCCGTCTTTATCGTTAATGCGATGCAGCCAGCAAAAGTTGCTAAAATCATCGTTGACGAAGATACACGCACCGCAGCCGTTGTTGTAAACGAAGATCAGCAGTCATTGGCAATTGGTCGCCGCGGTCAGAATGTTCGCCTGGCATCACAATTGACGGGCTGGAATATCGATGTTATGAACGAAGCCGAAGAACAAGAACGTCGTGCAAAAGAATTCAAGGAAAAAACAGAACTGTTTATTGGTGGATTGGATGTTGATGAAATGATTGCACAATTGCTGATTACCGAAGGGTTCCGTACAATCGAAGAAATCGCATTTGTTGAAACATCAGAACTGGAATCTATCGAAGGATTTAATGCAGAATTGGCATCAGAACTGCAAAAGCGCGCCAAGGATTATTTGGTAAAGGTTGAACAGGATTATTTGGACGAAGGTCACAAGATTGGTATGTCTGATGACTTGTTAAAGTTTGACTTTATCAAACGCCCAACCATTATGAAACTTGGGGCGGCCGGTATTAAATCGCTGGAAGATTTGGCTGATTTGGCATCGGATGAATTGGTTGAAATCTTGGGCGAAGACAATATGTCAAACCGCTTGGCAGGGCGCATCATTATGAAGGCCCGCGAAGTTGCGTACGACATCAAACAGGACGAAGAATAAAGTTCAAAACATATAGTGCAAAGTTCGAAATTGAACTTTGCACTTTGAACAATGTTAATTATTAGCGGAGTGAATTTATATGGCAACACTAACACTTGGGAAATCTGTGACAATTGATGCGGTTCGCAGCAAAAAAGGCGATGATGTTTTCGTTGAACGTCGTCGTCGTGTTGTTGCACCTGGCAGCAAGGAACTGCGTGATGAACCTGTGGCGCCATCGGCCACACCACGAAATGCAGCAGATGAAAAACTGCGTGCAGTACTGGAAGCCGCCAAGGCGCGTGAAGAAGAAAAGCGTAAACGCGAAGCAGAAGAAGCGGCCGCACGCGCCGCACGCGAAGCAGAAATTGAACGCGAAGCACGCGAATACGAACAAGTGCGCGAACAGTTGGCGGTGCGTGAAAGCGCGGCCGAGGCTGAATCCGCAGAACCAGAATCCAAGACGGTTGTTGCCCCGTCAAAGAAATCTGGAAATGCGTCGCAAAGTAATGGTCGCAAGAACTATAATAATGACGAAGACGATAGTCCGCGCCAGTCAAAGCATAATAATTCCAAGAAAGATTTCAAAAAGTCGGGCAAGATTTCACTGCACGATATTGTTATCGGAAATGATGATGACGATGATGAAATTGGTCTGCGTGGGGCAAATCGTCGTCGCAGCGAAGCGTCGTTGAAACGATTCCGTGAAAAAGCACGCGCAGTATTTTCTGCCCCACAAAAGGTTGAACGCGTTGTCACACTGGGTGATACAATTACGGTCAAGGACTTGGCGGCGGCAATGGCGGAAAAGGTCGGTAATGTTATCAAGAAACTGATGGAAATGGGTATGATGGTATCTGTGAATCAGTCGATTGATGCCGATACAGCAGAATTGATTGCAGGTGAATTTGGTGCAACAGTTAAACGCGTCGATACAAAGCCATATGCCGATCAATTGGAACGCGGACCAAATCCTGAAAACTTGAAACCACGCGCGCCAGTTGTGACGGTGGTGGGGCACGTTGACCATGGAAAAACATCGTTGTTGGATGCATTCCGTAATACTAATGTGACCGCAGGTGAAGCGGGCGGTATCACCCAGCATGTTTCATCGTATGAAGTGAAAACAAAATCAGGGGAAGTGATTACTTTCCTGGATACGCCAGGTCATGAAACATTTACTGCAATGCGTGCACGCGGTGCCCAAATGGCAGACATCGTTGTCTTGGTTGTTGCGGCAAATGATTCAATTATGCCACAGACAGTCGAAGCGATTAACCATATTCGCGCGGCGAATGTTCCGTTTATCGTTGCGATTAACAAAATTGACCTGCCCGAAGCAGATGCACAGCGCGTGAAAACAGACCTGTTGCAACACGAGGTTCAGGTCGAAGAATTTGGTGGCGATGTTCAGTGCGTTGAAATTTCAGCAACTAAAAAGATTGGATTGGATAAACTGGAAGAAGCGATTTTATTACAGGCCGAAATGATGGAATTGACCGCAGATCCAGATATGTCGGCCGTCGCCTATGTTGTCGAAGCAAAACAAGAAAAAGGTCTGGGCGCGGTTGCAACAATCCTGATGCGCCAAGGTACATTGAAAATCGGCGATGTATTTGTCGTTGGTGAAACATTTGGTCGTGTTCGTGG
>JAZTWE010000020.1:0-13658 GCA_045635705.1 Candidatus Enterousia sp. | reverse complement strand
CATGGCTACGATCCGACTTCTATTACGGTGGTAAATATATGCTGGGGTGGTCAACTGATGAAAATGCCAGTGTGGCAACCTATACAACAACGGCATTAAATCTGAGTGCGACAAATGGTGCACGCGTCAGACTGTATGCAGTATGGGCAGATTGCTTGGCAGGTTCATATCACCCAGATGCAGCCGGCATCGCGGCAGATGTGTGTATGGCGTGCGCGGTGGGTACATATTCGTCCAGCAATGGTGCAGTCAGCTGTACAGTGGCCAGCCAGGGTTATTATGTGGACAAAGAAGGCGCAAGTGGCCAAGTTGCATGTACTGCAAACGCAACAACCACAGGCACAGGTTCAACATCAGTGACCGCATGTGTATGTAAACCGGGCTATGGCGGGAACGCCGGTACATTGGGTGGCGTATGCGCAATATGCCCATGCGGAACGTACAAGAGCAACGCAGACAACGCATCGTGCACACCAACAGACGATGGATACTATGCCAAGAATGAAGGCAATACGACACAAACAATGGCCGATGCGGGATACTATGCAACGGCGGGTGCATGCACACAATACCAGTGCGGTGGCGGCAAATGGAGTAATGCGGGCGCGGCCATGTGCAGTCTGATTGATGTGGGGTGCTATGGCGGCAGTGCAACAAATTCATGTCCGAATTCGTGTGCGGTGGGCTATACTTCTGAAATGGGGGCAACATATGAAACAGAATGCTATATGACATGCGAAGCATACGATATTATTGGTGGAACCGCGTATCCGTACAATGATGTGGAATATTACCCAAGTTATTGCACATTCTATGGTATATCCGACACTGGAAATCCATGTGATATCATTGATGGCGTATGTGTTGAAAAGGCGTGCCACCCTGAATTTGAAATGCTTGATGGCAGATGCGTTCCATGTGACCGTGAACATGCTGTATCATACGAAGCAACAGGTAATTGCATCGTAAAGACATGTACATTAGGCTATCACCCGAATGGAAAACAATGCGAAGCCGATGTTCGCGAATGCAGTGCCGACAAAGCAGTCAGCGCAAGTCAGACTTGGGACAAGACCAAAAAGGCATTTGGTGAATGCATTATCACAGAATGCAAAAAGGATTATCATATTGAATCAAATGCGTGCCTGCCCGATGAAAAGACATGCACAGTACCAAATGGCGTCGGGGTTAGTGAATGGAATGAAAAGACAGGCACATGGGGTGATTGCATCGCAACCAAGTGTGACCCAGGCTATACCACGGACAAGTCTGAAACAGATCAGCCAAATGCCGGCAAATGTAATCGCTGCTATAACATGTACATGGGTGGAACAGAACGCCGCGCCAGCAGTTATGTCCAAGGATGCGAAATTGCCGCGTGTATGTATGAAGGTCAGAAATATACACTAAGCAATAACGAATGCGTGCTGGTCTGTGACGAATATTCAGACGAAACGGGTACACGGCACTGGAATCCGACGACTGAACGCTGTGAAATGAAGTGCGAACCAGGGTATATAAACTGGTAATCAAAATCCCCGCAAGTCGGGGATTTTTTAATGATAGATTTTTCCGCGCCTTGTGATACCATTTATGTTATGAAAAAGTATGATGTGATTATTATTGGTGCGGGCGCAGCGGGCCTGGCCGCAGCAGGGTCGGTCAAGTCACGCGGGCGCAGTGTGGCAATTCTGGAAATGGGCGCACAACCCGCGCGCAAGGTTCGCGCATCGGGTGGTGGACGGTGTAATATTACAAATATGGACGCAAACTACACCCGATACTTTGGGCAAAATCCGAACTTTGTGCGGGGCGCACTTAGTCGTGTTCGCCCCGGGGATATCTTGGATTGGGGCGTAGCGCATGGCTTGACATTTGTTGAAAAAGCGGCCGGGCAATTCTTTTGTGCAACAGGTTCTGGTGATGTTGTTGATGCCCTGGTTCGCGATGCGCAAGGATGCGATATTTTCTATAACACGCCACTGACAGATATAAAAAAACCAAGCAACCAATTTATTATCAACAACCAGTTCCAGGCGTCATCAGTGATTATCGCAACGGGGGGCGTGTCGTTCCCATCACTGGGGGTGTCTGATATTGGGCATAAAGTCGCCAAACAATTTGGGCATAAAATAATTCCATGTCGCCCTGCCCTGTGTGCGATGGCAACACACGCATTCCCCAGTGATTTAAGTGGCGTGGCATTGGATGCAGAAATCACAATTCAGGGTAACACGGTACACGATGCAATGCTGCTTACGCATTTTGGGATTGGCGGGCCGGCAGTATATCGGGCATCGCTGTATGATGTGTGTGATGGAATTACGATAAATATGTGTCCTGGGGTTGATTTAGGCGATGTTTTGCGTGGTGCCAAGCAAACAGATGGAAAAAAGTCAGTTGCAACCATTCTGGGGCAATATATTCCCACCCGCATTGCCAAATGGGCTGCTGGTGACGCGACACGCAATATCGCAGACTATAAAAATGATGAACTGAATCAAATTGCCAACCGGATTCAAAGAATGTTTATTGCAGGTGGCGACCTGAAATATCATAACATGTCCAGTGCAGAGGTTGTGCGTGGTGGCGTAGATACATCATCGGTATCGTCCAAGACAATGGAATCGACCCTGTGCCCAGGATTATTCTTTGCGGGCGAAGTGCTGGACATCGCGGGTGATTTGGGTGGTTTTAATTTACACTGGGCGTGGGCCAGTGGTATCGTCGCTGGAAACAACGCATAAAAATCCCCCAATCGGGGGATTTTTGATTACATCATTCCGGGCATGCCACCAGGCATTTGGGGCGACGCTGGTTTTTCTTCGGGGATTTCCGATAAAACCGCGCCCGTTGTTAGCATTACACCCGCGGTGCTGGCCGCCGCCTGAATAGCGGTCTTTACAACCTTGGCAGGGTCTATAATACCCGCCGCCATCATGTCAACATATTCGCCAGTCTGGGCGTTATAGCCATAGTTATAGTCTGATGATTCCATAACCTTGCCAACGACAATTTCACCGGATACGCCCGCATTATCAGCAATTTGGGCAATTGGCGCAACAATCGCACGACGGACAATATCAATACCAACATTTTGGTCAGAATTTGCGCCTGTCAATGTTGCCAATGCAGATGTCGCACGCGCCAGCGCAACACCACCGCCGGCCACAATCCCATCAGATACTGCCGCACGCGTTGCCGCCAATGCATCATCAACACGGTCTTTCTTTTCTTTGACCTCGACCTCGGTCATGCCGCCAACCTTGATAACAGCAACACCACCAACCAACTTAGCCAAGCGTTCTGACAATTTTTCACGGTCATAGTCACTGGTTGTCGTTGATATTGCCTGGCGGATTTCGTCGGCACGGGCCGCGATTGCGGTCTTGTCGCCACCCCCATGGGCCAACAGTGTTGAATCTTTGGAAACAACAACTTTTTTCGCTGTACCCAATACAGACATAGACAGGTTTTCAAATGTCATACCCATATCGTCACTGATTACTGTTGCACCGGTGACAATCGCGATGTCTTTTAACATTTCTTTGCGACGGTCGCCAAAGCCAGGTGCCTTGACCGCGCATACTTTCAGGCCACCACGCAGGCGATTTAACACCAATGTTGCCAGTGCTTCGGATTCAACATCTTCGGCGATAATCAATAATGGTTTGCCAGATTGCGCAATTGGTTCCAAAATTGGTAACAGTGCCTGCAGCCCCGTGATTTTCTTTTCAGAAACCAAAATTTGCGCGCCGTCCAATTCGGCCAGCATTTTTTCGCTGTTTGTGACGAAGTATGGGGACATAAAGCCCTGGTCAAACTGCATGCCTTCGACAACATCAATTTCTGTATCCAGTCCCTTGGCTTCTTCGACGGTGATAACACCTTCTTGACCGACACGTGCCATGGCATTAGCGATTTTTTCACCAATGTCGGCATCGCCATTGGCAGAAATTGTCGCAACCTGGGCGATTTCAGAACTGTCGCGTACCGGACGGGCATGCGCATCAATATCAGCCACAACCGCAGATACCGCCAGGTCAATTCCGCGCTTGATATCCATAGGATTCATACCCGCGGCAATAACACGACGACCTTCGCGGATTAGTTTTTGTGCCAATACCGTTGCAGTGGTTGTGCCATCGCCAGCGTCATCGCCAGCCTTTTTGGCGACTTCCTGAACCATGCGGGCACCAATGTTTTCCTGGGGGTCTTTCAGGGATACAGCCTTGGCCACGGTGACACCGTCCTTGGTTGCGACCGGCGCACCGTATGATTTTTCAATTACGACAGTGCGACCCTTTGGCCCCATTGTGATTTTGACCGCGTTTGCCAGCTTATCAACACCCGCCGCCAGTTTATCTGTGTCAAATGTAATTTCTTTTGCCATTTATAAATTCCTTTGATTATTCCAAGATACCCAAGATATCTGATTCTTTGATTAAAACATAGTCGCGACCATCGATTTTAACATCGTTCGCACTGGATGCCCATTTTGCAAACAGTACTGTGTCGCCCTGACGCACCGTCATTGGTACCAATTCATCACCGACATAGGCACCCGCACCCACGGCAATAACACGACCGCGTGATGGCTTTTCACGGGCATTGTCAGGAATGATTATACCGCCAGCAGTTTTATTTTCTTCTTCGATTCTTTCCAGCAGAACATAGTTATGTAAAGGTTTGAACATATATAAATCTCCTTGTATTAAATGCTGTACGATTGATATAGTCTAAAAATCGTTGATTTCAAGTCTGTATTTTAATATTCTGAGAATGAAAAGCAAAAGGAATAAATATGTATGATAAAAACAATGTGTTTGCAAAAATGATACGCGGTGAAATTCCAACAAATAAAGTCTATGAAAACGAATACGCAATGTCGTTCCACGATATTAACCCAATGTTTGATACCCATGTGCTGGTAATTCCAAAGGGCGAATATCAAAACATTTTGGATTTTACAAAAAATGCCACCGCTGATGAAATTATCGGTTTTTGGGAATGCTTTAATAAAACAGCGGAAAAGTTAGGGGTGGAATGTGAATTTAATTGCCTGGCCAATGCGGGGGCAAACGCGCCATTTGTAAAACAAAGCGTATTTCATTTCCATCTGCATTTGGTTGCAGGTGAACGCACCGCAGAATTCAAAAAAACACTGGGCGGGATTCAATTATGAAGATAACGGTTCGTGTTATTCCACGCGCAAAACTTAATCGGGTTGAGGTTCAGCCCGATGGCATTGTGCGCGTGCACACAACCACCGCGCCAACCGACGGCAAGGCAACCGCCGATGTAATAAAAATGCTGGCCGAACACTATGATGTGCCAAAGACCAGCATAAAACTTGTACGCGGCGCAACATCCCGCGACAAGGTGTTCGAGATTTAATAACCCAAAACCAATTTCATCAATTCATCAACTGAATTGGCGTTGTACATTTTATAGTCATCAAAACTTTCGATAAAACCACAATCCATCATGTGGTGGATTAAGTCGGCCAATGGCGCCCAAAAATCTTCGATATTCAAAAAGAACAATGGCTTTTTAGTTTCACCAATCTGCTGCATCGTCATAATGTCGGTTAATTCATTTAATGTACCAATGCCGCCCGGCATAATAATAAACGCGTCCGACAATTCAAACATACGCTGTTTGCGTTCGTTGACGCCGTCAACAACCTCTACATCAATTTCGTCGTGGGCCGGTTCCTGGCGCGCGATAACATCGTCGGTTGAAATACCGATAACATGGCCGCCTGCGCGCAGTGCCGCCGTTGACACCGCACCCATCAGACCAACATCGCCGCCACCAAACACCATGTTTATTTTATTTTTTGCCAACGCTGTGCCAAGCGCAATCGCGGCACGGTTAAATTCAGGATTCTTGCCAAATTGATGTCCGCAATATACCGCGACAGTACGCAAAGATTTCGCCATTTCTTTTTTCCCTTTATTTTCGTAAATTATAGCATAAAATGTCAAAACAATGAACGATAAATTTGCTGATTTTGTTCACAAATATCATGATACACCATTGGCGGTCGCCGTCAGTGGCGGGGTGGATTCTGTATGCCTGTTGCATTGGATGGTGGCGGCCGGCATGAAAAATATTACAGCATTGCATGTGAATCACGGTCTGCGCCCGTCGGCGGGGGTTGAGGCCGACTATGTCCGCGCGCTGTGCGGCACATTGGGCGTGCCGTGCAAAATCTTTCAGTGGTCGGGCGACAAGCCCAGCACCGGGTTAGAGGCCGCCGCACGCAACGCGCGCTATCAAATGATGACCGATTGGTGCCGTGAAAATAATATAAGCCATCTGGCGGTGGCGCATCAGGCCGATGACCAAATCGAAACATTTCTGATGAATCTGGGGCGTGGCAGTGGGCTGTACGGATTGGCCGCAATGCGGTCAGAATCAATCCGTGACGGAATTAAAATCTTGCGGCCGTTGCTGGGGACCTTTCGCAGTGAACTGGTTCAATACTGTCAGGACAATAATATCCAGTACTTTTCCGACGAAATGAACTATGACGACAAATATACGCGCGTAAAAATCAGACAAAACCGACACCTGATGACCGACAAACTGGGCATCAGCGATGCACGCATTTTGTTGGCGATTGAAAACCTGGGGCGGGTGCGCGATATGATGACCGATGATATTGGACAATATATAAATGATGTTTTGCACGATGACGGATATGCCCTGTTCACAGATTCTTTTCTATTTGACCTGGGGGACGATATTAGATTAAAGTTTTTGGGTACGCTGATTCAAAAGATTGGGGGGAATCATTATCAACCGCGCTTGAATTCGCTGAATTTAGCACTAAGTAAATTGCACGACAACTGTCAATTTACACTGGGGCATTGCACGATTCGTCGGTTCAATGGACAAATCTTGGTCGTCCCAGAAGGTGCAAAAACAAGTATTAGGAAGAAAAATGAAAAAATTAAAAGACTTAAAAAACAAAACAAAATTCAAAAATAAAAAAGTTCGTGATGGGGGCTCGGTTTTCCTGATTCTGTTCGGGCTGATGTTTGTTGCGATGCTGGCGCGCGTGTTTGTTGTTGGCACCGATGCACCAATGCTGGCCGGGGCACAGCAGAACCCAACAATCAGTCGCCCAATTGAACTGTCTTTTTCAGATGTTTTGCGCCGCAGTCCAGAAATTAAAACAATGACCATCAATGGCAATCGTGCCACTGGACAATTAAACGATGGGACAAAATATACCGCAACAATCGCGTATGACCCAGAATTGTTAACAAAGCTGTCTGATGGCGGTACGGCGATAACAATCGATACATCAAAATCATGGTTTGAACATTTGGGCAGTTGGTTGCCAATGCTGTTGACCGTGCTGTTTATATTTTGGATTTTCCGCGGTTTGCGCGGTGGCAAGGGCGGACTGAGCCACAGTTTGGTCAGCCAAAACCCAACAAAAATTACCACAGGAAAACCAAAGACAACATTCAAAGATGTCGCTGGGATTGATTCTGAAAAACAAGAGTTGGCAGAAATTGTCGATTTCTTGAAAAACAAAGACAAATATAAAAACCTGGGGGCGCGCGTACCGCGCGGGGTGCTGCTGTCGGGACAACCAGGCACAGGTAAAACATTACTGGCACGTGCAATCGCAGGTGAAGCGGATGTGCCGTTCTTTGCCGCATCGGGTTCGGACTTTTCTGGTATTATTGTCGGTTTGGGCGTGGCAAAAATCAAAGAAATCTTTGAAATGGCAAAGCGCAATGCGCCGTGCATCCTGTTCATTGATGAAATCGATGCAATCGGCCAAAAGCGCAGCACACATTCGTACAACGACCAAGACCGCGAACAAACACTGAACCAGTTGCTGATTGAAATGGATGGATTCGCAAACGAAAGCGGGATTATTGTTATTGGGGCAACAAATCGTCCAGACATGCTGGACCCTGCCCTGTTGCGTCCAGGTCGCTTTGACCGCCAGGTTTATATCGAACTGCCCGATATGGCCGGTCGCCGCGAGATATTGGATCTGTACGCGAAAAAGGTCAAGGTTGGTGATGGGGTTAACCTGCAAGATGTCGCACGTGGAACAACAGGATTTTCAGGTGCAGACCTGGAAAATCTGTTGAACGAAGCCGCCCTGCACGCTGTGCGTAACGGTCGCAGCGAAGTGACAAACGAAGATATCGATGAAGCACGCGATAAATTGTTGATGGGGCCACGCAAAATACGCAAAATGCGCCCAGAAGATATTAAACTGACCGCGTATCACGAAGCAGGACATGCATTTGTCAGCCTGATGTACGCAGATGTCACAGACCCAATTCACAAGGCAACAATTATCCCACGCGGGCGCGCATTGGGTATGGTGCAGCATCTGCCGATTGATGACAAGGTTTCAATGACAATCGCCGAAGTGCGCGCAAACCTGGCCATTGCATTGGCGGGGCGCAGTGCCGAAGAAGTATTCTTTGGCGCAGATAAAATCACAACTGGCGCGGAAAGCGATATCGCGATGGCGACCAAGTTAGCGCGTTATTCAATTACAGTCGCGGGTCTGTCACCAAAGGTCGGATTGGCTGCAATTAACCAGGTCGGCACATTTGGCGCGCGTGGCGCATTGGAAAATGCGTCTGAAAAGACCGCCGAAATTGTTGATACAGAAATTAAATCTTGGCTGGATACGGCACACAAAGATGCGACACGCCACCTGGTCAAGAACAAGGCAACGGTTGAAAAGTTGGCGTTGGAATTATTGGCACGCGAAACACTGACGGGCGAAGAAATCAAAGAAATTGTGTTTGGCAAAAAAGCCTGCACCACAAAAAAGCCTGCCGCCCGCAAAAATGCAAAGTCAAAAAAATAATCGTTTTGAAATCTTGCAAATGCCGCCACAGAATACAAATTCTGTGGTGGTCAGTTCTGGCACAGATTGCATTATATTTGACCCATGGGGGCGTGCACGCGACTGGGAACGGGCACTGATGGAACGCGGTTTGCAACTGCGCGCGATTTATGTGACCCACGGCCATCCCGACCACATTGCCGCAGCCCCCGCATTGGCGCATGCCTTTAATGTACCATGGTATATGTCGGACAAGGATAATGGACTGATTGGGTGGGGGAACGAATTGCTGGAATACTTTGGTCTGTCCCCGATTAAAGGAAACATTGTTCCGCCAACAAATATCGCGCCGGGTCGGACAACGGTCTTGGGCGAAATCGCAATGGATGTGATTGAATGCCCCGGCCATACCCCAGGGGGATTGGCGTACTATTTCCCGGGGGATAAAATCCTGATAACGGGTGACACAATATTTGAAAATGGATTTGGTCGATATGACTTTCCGGGTGGGGACCAGGCAACACTGTTTCAATCAATTGCCAATTTGTATAATCTGAACCTGGGCGATGAAACATATGTCGTACACGGTCATGGAATGGACAGCACAATTAAATCGTTAAAGGAAAAGAACCCATATTTTCGGGGCTAGTCAAAATTCAATTCCAGGTTGGGGAAATCGGTGTGGGTGGAACTGGGAACAGTAATCAGATTTTTACCGCCCGTCCATTTCTTGGACAGATGATAGGGGACGATTTTATCGTTTTCTGCGACATAGTGCAGTTGTGACACACGTGGCAATTCGCCCAAGGACATTGACGCAGACAGCGGCGAATCATTAAAATATTCGGTCCATTCCTGGTGATTCAAAACGCCGGCAACCGTTATCCATTTTTGTATATTCAAATCAGGATTTTGCTTTATGAGCAATCCCGAAATCAATGCCCCACCGGAATAACCAATCAGCACAATTGGACGACCGTGCGCCACAGAGTGCAGCGCCACGGCCATTGAATCAACAATATCCTGTGAAAAGCGCCCCGTTGTCCAGTCGGCAACCGTGCATGCATCCGACATAATATACTGGCACGGGCGGCCCAGGTAAACGACATTTGGCGCATCATCATCAGATGCCATACTGCGCACCAGTGAACTGCGCGGTGTGGGATCATGGGTTGGGCGACCACGATTGTCAAATGCGTGTCCGTCACCTTCGATATAAATATGCACCGGCGATGCGGAATCAGTCACCTTTTGATACGATGCGATTTCAAATTCGCCCGCCGTCACCGGCACATACGAAAATTCCAGTGGCGCATGCCATGTGCCAGCACAACCACAAACCAAGAATAACAAAAAGGCAAATCCCCGTCCCATGCGTATATAATTGGCCACATATTTGAAAAAGTCAATAACAGAAAATAAATTTATGGCATTTTAGGAATATTTAGATATAATACATTATGCAACGACGAATCGTTGTTGTGAGATGTCGAAATCTCGTCAGGTGCGTCAGCGGTGACGTAAACAAGCCCCGAAACTGCTAACAGTTGGAGGGCCGGTGAAATAAAGGTGGTTTAATTGAATCGCACGAATACACCGCACTATAACACTTGAATAGTTTCGAACCTCCAACTACCATATTTTTATAAATATTGTCTATGTCCCCCTATCTCATTTTCTTATCTCCTGGGGGACACTTTTTTGGCCCGCGCGCTTGACAAATTATTTGTTTGAACTAAACTTTGTCGAAAAAGAGATAAATATGTCATTAAATTATGATTTAAGTCCAGAACAATATGCGCGCATCCAGGAATTGCGCAATTGCAGCCCTGAAAAATGGGATTCTATATGCAAAGGGTGCGGTATATGCTGTCTGCACAAGGTAAATATGGAAATCGTCCCAGGGGTTGACCAAATTGCATTTACAAACCTGTGCTGCAATCACCTGGACACAAAAACAAAGAAGTGCACCATTTATAACAAGCGTCAGAAAATATGTCACAATTGTGCCAAGGTCACACTGGACCTGGTGCTGGATGGGGAATTGTTGCCCGCAGGCTGTGGTTATGTCGAATATATCTTTGGCCCTGCCCCGCGCCCAGCCAAGGTTGATTGGAATGCGGTGCGCCCGGTGGTTGATATCGATACCAGCAGGGAAGAAGTTCTGCCCCATATAATTATGGAATCGCTGTGGTGGCGACATAGATAATTTTCACTGGCATCAAGTTGCCAGTTATTTTTTTGACAAAAACACTTGACAAACACATTGACAAATACTATTTTTAGGGTGTAATAAAAAATCGAACCCATCACAAGAGGCATTCGTATGTTCAAAAAAATGAAAGTTAAATCCGCCGCAAAGCGTGTACAAAAAACAAGCAAACGCCCAGTGGCAAAAAAGACAAATCGTCGCAGCACATCAAAACGCACATCGTTTTGGACACGCGTTTGGAATGTTATCTGTTGGCCGTTTCGCAAGATTGCAGAACTGTGCCGTCGTTTTTGGAACTGGCTGTGTCGCGTTGACTTTATCGCGATGCTGAATTTGGCACTGCTGGTTGCGATTATTGTTCTGTTTGGATTGCTGACGATTGATGTTATTAACTGTGCCAAAAAGCCTGTTGTGGTTATTGCTGAACCAGTACCTGTGACAGCACCAGTTGAAAATGCACGCAATGTAAAACCACGCGCGGCTCAAACACTGCCCATCAAAAAAGACGCACAAACAAACAAGTTTGTTGCTGAACCAGTCAATGTTGTGCCGGTTCGCAAAAACCCAGTCGCAATCAAACAAATTGCAAAACAAGATAAAAAGTTTTATGGCGATGTAATCATCGATAGTCGCGGTGCGGCAAGCGTACTGCACAGCAACGCTGAAGTTAATGGTAATCTGTACCTGCAAAATATGCGCAAGTACACATTGCCGTGCGGAATTCGCATTGACGGGAACCTGTTCCTGCGCGATGTGAATATGTTGCAATTCTGTGGCGATTTTATCATCACAGGCAACATTTATGTCAGTCCACGTTCGTCATTTGGTCCAATTCCAAAGACAGCACGTCTGGGCGGACAGGTTATCTTGTAACAAGATAGCAAAAGTTTTTTCATATTTCTCCCTAAATGTACAAAGACCGTGTTTCCCCCGCGGTCTTTTTTCGCTTGCCATGCTGTGGTACGATTGTGATATAATGCACATGTACAAACGAAAGGAATAAAAATGTTTGAAAAATTGTTGAATGTTTTGTCCAAGAATTTGGGCTATACCGTTGTGCTGGTTGCGGCAATTTTGTTGTTCGCGGTCTTTTCTGATGGTCTGATTGCGGGTTTGATTACCGCAGTTTCCGCATTGCTGGTTTACACATGTGTCGAAGCACTGTATAAAGAATACAAAAAAAGCCCAGCCAAGGCGGCACCAAAGAAAACCCCTGCAAAGAAAACGAAATAATCAAATCCCCCGATATTCACCCACGCAAACGAAAGTTTGTGCGAGGCCCGAAATGGGGGATTTTTTACTGCGGTAAACAAGGGTTTAGCGTGGTAGATATAAACAGATTTTTTGTAAAAAAATCTGTCATCCCGCGGCTCGACCGCGGGACCCAGGTTATAGAAACATTGGTATTTGCGCGCATAACCTGCGTTCCGGTGTCAAGCACCGGAATGACAAAAATGTAAAACATTTTTGTTAACTAAACCTTTATTTGTCTGACCACCAAAAACAGGCATAAAATCCGCTAAAAACAATTATTTATACGGCAAAAACAATGCCGAATCCAAAGGGACCTTTGGATTCGGCTAAATTTCATCCCCATTTTACCCAGGTTTTTAACCCTTTGTCAATCGGATTTTATGCCGAAAAAAACTGTCCATTTTTGGGCGGCATACAGGGGGAAAATTATGAAAAAATTACTATTTTTATTACCGGTTTTATTCGTGCCAAGTGTGGTAAACGCGGCGGCTGTATGTAAACAGTATTATATCAAAGAGGGCTCCTCTCAACCCACATCAGGTTCCCAGGTTGGAACATGGGGCAGTATCACTGGGGCCTCGTTTTACTCTTATACATATTACAAAAGATATGCGATGTTGACTACAACTTATGAATACGATGGATGGGTTGCAGCCGTCACATCTTTAACTTGTAACACAAGCAATGGATATACCAAAAAGACAGTGGAACGAAGCGTGTGTTTAAATAGTTCTACGGCGACACCTTCAGTCGTCACCGTTTACGAGTGCGCTTGTTATGATTACGACACATACACTGGCTCATGGACCGATTATTCCACATCTGTCCAGCGCCAATCTGGTACACGCAAGAATTGTGGTACATCATCAACAATTTATCAATATCGCTGCAAAAGCGGATATTATTCTGCGGCGGGTTATGACACCGCATCATCGGAATCCACTCTGCAATGTACCACATGTCCGGCCAATGCGACATGCGACGCTGGCGCAAAAACATTTACATGTAATGCGGGTTATTACAAGGATGGCAGTGGCTGCACTGCATGCGCGACAACATGTGGCGCGGGGCATACAACCAGTGCCGCAGGCGCAACATCGTACGCGGAATGCAAGGCCCCTGCTGCAACAATGCTTACAGACGACAAGGGGACATTTTCGTATTCCACGGCGTGTTGCTGTGATGACACATGTGATTCAAAGTGCAGCAGCGGTAAATCATGCACCAGTGATTCAGATTGTGGCAGCGACCAAACCTGCAATAACGGTTGTTGTATAGCGGCGAGCGCTTGTGAGACTATGTCGTGCACAAGCAACATAGAGTGTACGAGGAGTGGATACGGTAAGTGTT
>JAZTWE010000019.1:0-30134 GCA_045635705.1 Candidatus Enterousia sp. | reverse complement strand
ACCGCTTGGCCTCCGACTTCCTAAATAATTTCTAATTGCATACCTTGAATTATTTAAGAATCTTTCATGAAAAATCTGTAAACACGAAAACGAGGGGGCTGCAGCATGCAGCGCCCTCAGAACATTATGCAGAATAAACCCCGCGGAGGAGCAGATCGGCAGGCCCGGAACCGGTGGTGGGATTGATCCGTGGTGTTTCGCGTCTGTTGGCACAACAGATGAATTGGCCGTTGCCAGTGCAGCCGGTGCTGTGACAGCGGTAAAGTCAGCTTTTGATAATAAGATAAGTAATAAGCAAGTGTTTCAGTTACTGGCATTGACGGCTGATGGACCATTCTTGGCAACAGATGATAGTGGGGATCCAATGTCTCAGGCGGCATTGATTCCTTATTTGCAGGATAGGTATGTATTGCCAGATGCCCAACAGGCACGGGTTGATGCGGGTGAAGATTATTTAGAGGTGTTTAAGGAAGTCTTTGGTTATGGTGTTATGAATCTGGAGCGTGCGACTAAACCTGGGACATCGGTATTCTATTACAATGGTACCAATATCGTTTCGGCGGATGGTAAAAATGCATATTGGCGGGCGGCAATGGATAATACAATGTTCCGTGCATCATCGGTGCTGAATGTCCGTGGGGCAACAATCAGTGCGCCGTTCTATGATGTGCTGGAAAGTGCCGATGGTTCGATGTCATTGCCACGCGTGTGGGAAAATGAATTTGCGCTGGGCGCGGACGATTCGCGGGCGTTGTATATGGGTGATGTCTTGGGTGAATTCAAAACGCGTCGTGCGGATGATAATGTGGTGCGGGTTGGTAATTTAGGCTTTTCAATGGCAATGTCAGAAAAGGCGTATATTGATAATCTGAATGGTTTGGATAAATTGGCGTTAAGTTATAACAGTGGTAATTGGAATCTGGGGGCCAGTTTCCAACGCAACTTTACAGATGGCGAATCGCGGTTTAATGGTTTGGCAAATCCTGTACTGGGGTTGGCAACGAATGCGGTTGTGTCGGATGTTGCGTATCGCAGTGGTCGTTGGTCGTTTGGTGGTCGTGTGTTTAATGCCACGATTACAGACGAAGGCCTGTTGGAAAACGATCCAACGATTTCATCGCAATATACACCTGCGCGTTTGGGATTGATACAAGGTGCCCAGTCGTCGGTTGCATGGGCGGACAATGGGTTTAAGTTTACCGTATCGGTTGGTAATGCCCGTGAATCTGATACATTGTTGGGGGCGCAGTCGGATGGTCTCTTGGCACTGGGGGCCGGGGACACGATGTATGTTGATGCGCTGGCACGGTATGATTTTTCGGATAAATTGTCGTTGATGGCACGTGCAACATTTGCGCGTACGACATCTGATACAGATACTGGGATGTTCGTGTTGGGGTTGTCGGATATCGAATCGAATGCGTTTGCGATTGGTGTAAATGCGGGCGCGTTTGAATTCACAGTGGCCCAGCCATTGGCAATTACAGATGGTGCATTACAGTATGCGTATGCAGATTATGATGTGGTTGAAGTGGCGGATAATAAATTTGATTTGGTGGTTCGTGATACATATGTTGCTGACCTGGGGTTGGCACCTGAAAAGCGCGAGGTCAGATTTACCGGAACCTATCGTCATAATTTTGGTGAATTTACCGACGGGGCGGTTGGATTTATCTATCGCGTGAATCCAAATCACACCGACGCGTTTGGAAATGAATCAATATTTATGATGAAGATGACGCATCGCATCGGAATATAAAACGAAACGCCCAATCGGGCGTTTCTTTTATTTTATCGTTGGTTTTGATTTCTTTGGTCGCGCTTTATGTCAATCATTCGCTTGGCGGTGTATGCAAATACCCCAATGGTCAGCAACAGTGGCACAATGTCCGAAACGCTGATACCGTTACGAATTATTTTTATGCCGTGCCCCGTTGATATACCGTTTAGCACCAAATATAGCATGAAAAACAGTTCGTGCATGTTGTTATCGTTGGGCGCACGATTGTTATTTCCATTGATGTTTGGACTGTATGTACTCATGTTTGTATTATTGGTCTGTGCGCGTATTTTGTCAACAAAAAATCAGTTTATTTGTGGGGCGCGTGGTGCTATGCTGAATGGCAAGATGAAAGTAAATCCTGATTTTTCAATAGAGCGCGCGTGTGGAATGGAACGCGTGGCTGGCTGTGACGAAGCGGGGCGTGGTCCGCTGTGTGGGCCGGTGGTCGCGGCGGCGGTTATGTTCCCATCGTTTGATATTGATATTCCAGTGGTTATTCGTGATTCAAAACAGATGACGCATGCCCAGCGCGCAGCAGCCTATGACTGGATTGTTGCAAATACGCAGTGGGCGGTTGCCCAGTGTGGCCCCGATGAAATTGATGAACTGAATATATTATGGGCATCAATGCGGGCGATGGAACGCGCGGTCGCGGGGCTGGGGCAGGTGCCTGAATTCTGTTTGGTGGATGGAAATCGCGTGCCGGCGGGATTGACGGGTGCGGCGGTGGTCAAGGGTGATGCAAAGTCACTATCGATTGCGGCGGCATCAATCCTGGCCAAGGAAACGCGTGACAGGATTATGTTGGAACTGGCGCATGAATTTCCAGAGTATGGGTGGGATAAAAATGCCGGATACCCGACAAAAACGCATTTACAGGCAATTGAAAAATATGGTATAACAAAGCATCATCGAAAAACATTTGGACCGGTTAAAGAAAGGATAAAAAATGAAACTTCGCACGATTGATGGATTGGATTTGCGCGGAAAGTATGTGTTGCTGCGCGATGATTTTAATGTTCAGATTGTTGATGGCAAAATTACGGATGCGTTTCGTATCGAACAAAGTATGCCGACAATAAACGCATTGCGTGTGGCGGGGGCGCGTGTGGCGATTGTGGCGCACCTGGGACGACCAAAGGGTGTGCGTAATATGGAATATAGTCTGGCACCGGTTGCGGAATATATGGGTGTGCGTTTGATAGCCGACTGTTTGGACAAGGATTTTTTGCCACAAATGTCGGACGGTGATGTTGTGTTGCTGGAAAATGTGCGCTTCTATGCGGGGGAAGAAAAAAATGACCCGGCATTCGCAGCGGACTTGGCGCGCGGGTATGATGTGTTTGTAAATGACGCCTTTGCGGTGTCGCATCGTGCGCACGCCAGTACGGTTGGTGTGGCAGAAATATTACCGTCGTATGCAGGAAAACTGTTGGCGTCAGAAATTGAACACCTGAGTGCCGTTATGGAAAATCCACGCCGCCCATTGTTGTCGATTGTCGCAGGTAGCAAGGTTTCAACAAAAATTGGTGTGCTGAAGGCGTTGGCGCGCCTGTCGGATACACTGATTATTGGTGGGGCGTTGGGTACAACATTTAACTATGCGACGGGTGGGCGTGTTGGTAATTCGTTGTTCGAGGCTGACCAGCGTGACACCGCACTGGAAATATTGCAATACGCCCAGGAAAATAATTGCCGGGTGCTGTTGCCACTGGACAAGGGCGTGGCCAAGGAATTCGCCCGTGATGCCGTGCGTATGAACAAAGATTTTACACAAATTGAAGACGATGATGTCATTATTGATGCTGGTATTGCCACAACCCAGCGTGATGTTGATGAAATTAAAAAGGCCGCCACAGTGATTTGGAATGGCACTGTTGGTATGGCGGAATGGGCGCCAGTGTGGTCGTATGGGTCATTTGCACTGGCCAATGCGATTGCGGAACAGACCCGCGCAGGCAAACTGGAAAGTATTATCGGTGGTGGTGATACTGTTGCGGCACTGGAAGCGTGCGGGGTAAAATCAGATATTACATATGTTTCAACCGGTGGTGGTGCGTTCCTGGAATTTGTAGAGGGACGAATCCTGCCCGGTATTGCAATCTTAGCAGAATAAAAATCCCCCGTTTGGGGGATTTAATTTTTATGAGACATGAGACAAGAAATAATGAGACATGAATTGTCACCCCTAGGCGGGCAGGAATAGGGACAAATAGAAAGTTCATTCGTCTTCGCTGCGCTTCGTCGCGATGTGGTTCAAATGTAGAATAGATTAAAACATTTGTCATCCCGTGGGTTAGGAATATTTGCGACTTGACAAAACAAAAATAGTGTGTTAATGTTGCCCCCAGTGTAAAAACAAAAGGATTTAAAATGTTTATTAATTCAAATGTAATGGAAGACGCCATTGCAAAAGAAGCCGAAGCAAAAGTTGTTGCCAGTGCCGCAGCCAACGGTGGCGTGGTTGCATCTGATACGGTATTTAACCCATTTCAGCGTGGCAATGGTTGCCTGTTGTCGGGTTATGTTGCCGAAGAATTATTGGCGCACACACGATAATAGGGCAAGAATATTTTTCTTGCATTTCGGATAAATTGGTATAAAATACTAATCCGTTGCATCCATAGCTTAACTGGATAAAGCATCTGACTACGGATCAGAAGACTGAGGGTTCGAATCCTTCTGGATGCGCCACAAATTCAAGCACCGCCCAACAGGCGGTGTTTTAATTTGTGCTGCAAATCCCAGGATTTGAACCCTGGTTCGAGCCGCAGGCGAAAGGGGCCCGCAGAGCGATAGCGAATGTGGGAATTACAATCCTTCTGGATGCGCCACGAATTCAAGCACCGCCCAACGGGCGGTGTTTTAATTTGTGCTGCAAATCCCAGGATTTGTTTGTTTTGGTGTAAAATCATGCTTGCCAAAAACAGCGCAATACGTTATAACACCGTGGTATAGCACAGGGACATACGATTTAATAGGACAATGTAATTACAAATAAAAACAAACCCGGCAATGCCGGGTTTGTTTTTATTTTACCTTTTCGTTTAAGCCGTGATAGATTGCGTTAAAATGCTGGCGACATACGGATTTGTAATTACTGTCCCCCAGGGCGAATTGTTCGCCTGCGCGAATAACGCGACCATTGGCATCAAAGCGCAGGTGGTGGGTCGCCATTTTCATGCAACCCTGGATTTGACAGTTTGATGACATTTGGTGCAGTTTTGCGCCAACCTCTATCAAGCGTTTTGATGCGGGGAATATCTGTTCGTTGCTGTCAACCATCAGGCCATAGCACATTACGATTTTGTTTTTGCTATCGGCAATTTGTACCAGTTTATCAATGTCGGATGGTGAAAAGAACTGAATTTCATCAATTAAAATGACCTGGGTCGTGGGGCGTGGTTCGTACTGTGATAAATTGGGCAGGGCGGTTGCATCTGCACTTAGTCCGATGCGCGAATCGATGCGTGATGCCGATGTGCGTGTGTCAAAAGATGGTTTCAACAGTTCGATTTCAATGCCGTTTCGCCGAAAATTATATGCGTTCATCAGCAAGGTTGCGGATTTTGAACTGCTCATAACGCCGTGATGAAAATGCAGGTTTGCCATTTCTGTATTCCTTTATTGTTTGTGATATGTCCGATTGCTGGTATTATAGACATAAAGAAATGAAAATAACAAAGGTTATTTTTTTATCGCTGTTGTCGGACTGTATGGGAAAAATACATTGAATTATGTTGGGATTTTATGGGCGTTTGCGCTTAAAACGGACAGAAAAACTGCCATTGTTTATGGGGGCAAATGATATTATGTATGGGGCCAGGATGCTGTTGGTTGCCCACTGTTGAAACTTTATTTTTAGTATCCCGCTGGCACCGGTGATTATTGTTGCAGTGCGTGTGCCAGATTGGGCAATGTCCATAATTGCGGTCCATGCCTGTTCTTCGGTATATTGATGCAGGTCCAGTGTGACATGCGTTGGCGCGGGTGTGGGTGCGGGGGGAATTCGACGGGATAGGTGTAAATCCTGGCGCACGGTGCGCTTTACAGTGCGGGTGTCTGGCGCAAAATCGCCGGAAATCATGTTTTCAATATCTGTGTCGGTTAACTGTTTCATTGGATTTATTATTTTCCCCATTGGTGTCCGATTATGTATTCTGCGACCAGTGGCACGGATAATGTGGTAATGTTTTCCATCGTTGATTGAATACGCGTTGCAAAATCATTGGCCACTGATTCGTCGCATTCAAATACAATTTCATCGTGTACCTGCATAATCATTTTTATTTTGTCGGCGTTTGGCTGAATGATATTTTTATCTATTTCAATCATTGCGCGACGCATCAGGTCGGCCTCAAATCCCTGAATCGGCGCATTGATTGCGGCACGCATTGCGTATGCGCGCATGCGTGGATTGCGGACATCGGGCAATTCAATGCGGCGACCCCATGGGGTGTAAACGCATGCATTATCCAGGGCAAACTGTTTTGTGTGTTCAATATATTCCTTGATTTCAGGCAGGCCTGCCAAATATGTCTTGATAATTTCACCTGCGGCCGCGCGGCTTAGTCCCAATTGTGATGCCAGGCCAAACGATGATATGCCATATATGATTGAAAAGTTTACAGTCTTGGCGGCGCGACGCAATTCCTTGGGAACGGGGTCCGTGTGTGGAAGGTTAAATATCTTGCGTGCGGTTTGTTCGTGAATGTCAGCGCCACTGTTAAATGTGTCGCGGAATGTGGTGATGTTTGCAACATCGGCCAACAGGCGCAACTGAATTTGCGAATAATCCACCGATATTAAAGTACGACCAGCTGGGGCGACAAAACACTTTCTGATTTCTTCGCCCAGGGTGGTTTTTATCGGTATGTTTTGCAGGTTTGGGTCACGACTGGACAGTCGGCCTGTATTCGTGCTGGTTTGCAGATATGTTGTATGGATGCGGCCGTCAGATGCAATTTGGTGCGGCAATGCGTCCGTGTATGTGCCTGCCAGTTTTGCGATAGAGCGCCAGTTTAATATTTTTTCAATAATCGGGTGCGCATCAATTAAATCGTTTAATGTGTCGGCATCGGTGGAACGCTTTTTGTTTGCAGGCAACATCAATTCGTCAAACAATATTACGCCCAGTTGCTTTGGACTGGCGATATTGAATTCGTGACCCGCCAATGCCCAAATTTCGTGTTCCAGTTCTGATAACTGGTGGTGGAATACATTGGACAATTGTTGCAGATGCGCACGATTAACCAAGACACCATTGCGTTCCATATGTAATAACACGGGCATCAAGGGCAGGTCGCATGTTGTATATAGTTCGCACAGTTTTTCGTTCGCGTCCAACTGGGGGCGCATCAGTTTGTATAATGTCATAGTGATTACGGCATCCTCGGCGGCGTATGGGGTGGCCGCGTCAATTGCCAGGGTGTCAAAATGCATGTCGGCATCGCGTGTTCGTGGCGGGAACAGGGATGCAAACTTTATCGTTTCATGATGCAGGTATTTTAGCGCCAATTCATCCATGCTGTGTCCGTGCAGGCTGCCGTGCAGGGCATAGGATATCAACATTGTGTCATCAATGGGGCGGATTTTGGTTGTGTCCCAGCCTTCGTTTTCCATGATATGCAGGTCGTATTTCAGATTGTGACCAACCTTGGTAATATTGGGATTGGTCAGTATTGGCCACAGTTTTTTATGAACCGTATCGATTGATAACTGATTCGGGGCAATCGTTTCAGTGCCAAACAGGTCGGCTGATTTTGTTTGGTGGCGAATCGGAATATAAATTCCATGACTATCATTTGCAGCCATAGAAATACCCACGATTTTATCGGTCATTTGATTCAGACCGGTTGTTTCAGTATCAATGGCGACTGTATCAGTAATGGTGGATAAAAATTTGTCCAGCGCATCCAATGTCGTGATTGTTTCAAATGTTATGTCCAGTTTTTGTGTCGGTGCATTGTCGGCTGAATTTGATTCCGTCGGTATGTCACAGGTTGAACCCGCGTATTCAAATACGGTGGGGGTGGCGTTTGATATCGGGAACAGTTTTTCAATCTTGGTCGCCAGTGATGTGCTTTCGATTTGTGTTTTGACGAATTCTAATGCGCCAGGGGTATTGAATACAAATTTTGGTATAACCAGGTTTGATAAATCAACATCGTCTTTTAATGTGACCAGTTTGCGTGAAACATAGGCCATTTCACGATTGTCACGCAACAGACCACGAATTCGTTCGTTTGAAACACTGTCCAGGTTTGCGTACAGGTTGTCCAAATTGCCAAATTGGTTGATTAGTTCGGCCGCCTTTTTAGGCCCAATGCCAGGTACGCCAGGTACATTGTCAGACGAATCGCCCATCAGGCTTTGTACATCAATAACCTGTGTCGGTTTGACACCGAATTTTTCCAAGACATCAGGTTCGTGAATTTCCCGATTTTTCATTCCATCGTACAGGAAAGTACAATCTGATACCAATTGCATCAGGTCTTTGTCACTGGTGATAATGCGGGTGGCATTGGGTGCCGTGCAATTTTGGCGTGCCAATGTGGCGATGACATCGTCGGCTTCGACACCGGGAATGCACAGCACGGGCATACCCATCGCCGCCAGGCCGGTGCGTATTAACAGACCCTGGGAAATCAGGTCGGCGGGTGTTTCAGACCGATTCGCCTTGTATTGCGGATAGATATCTTGGCGGAATGTTTGGCGGGATGCATCAAATACACATACAAACGAATCGCCGTCGTGGGCCGCTGATAAAATCGGCAGCAACATATTCATAAAACCATATACCGCGCCCGTGGGTGTGCCGTCGGCGCGGGTCAGGCGGCTGTGTACGCCATAGTACGCGCGAAATAATAACGAATTACCATCAATCAGTGTCAGCATTTTATACCCCGGGGACTATACAGTTAATTTGGGGGCGACTGTGCCGCCCCCCCGATTTGTTTATATCAGAACACATAACGCAACTTTACACGCGCGTCATAGTGTAATATGTCGGGTTGTTTGTTGTCCAATGTCTTGTAAACATCGGGTGCGTACAGAACGCGTCCTTCGATGTCAATGTTAAACGGAATAACCGGCAGGTCCAGTGTCAGACCCAACATACCCTGGTATACCATGTCGGATTCAATTTTAATGTCTTGGATGTCGCCGTTGAAAATACTGCCCACGCCAACGCCCAGGTATGGTTTTACAACGGGCAGGGGCATTTTTGCGTACAGGTTAATCAAGCCGACCTGCATTGAATACATGTCGCTGTCCAGATAGTCGTATTCCAGTTCAAAGCGAAAGATTGGAATATCTATACCAATTACTGCGCCATATGTCATTGCAGATTTACTGATGTCGTCGGGGTCGGTCATCAGTGTTGTGCCACCGAAACCGATTGTGCCACCAGTGTAAAAGTCAAACAGCAAATTTGCGTTTGCGTTCGTCGCGCCCAATATCACAGTCAAGGCAGTTAAAAAGCCGGCTGATTTTAATTTCATAATTTGCTCCTTTCTGTGATATTATAGTAAAAAAAGAGTTTAGTATATGCAAGAAAATAAACCTGTTTTAGTCGTTGGACTGGGCAACCCAGGTGCGCAATATGCGCGTACGCGACACAATGTCGGATTTATGGCAATCGATTCGCTGGCGGGCGTGGATGCAACATGGAAAAGTGAAAAAAACGCATTGACCACGCGCGTGGATTCTGATGGATGGCGCATTATTTTTGTAAAGCCACAAACATTTATGAACAACAGTGGTGTTGCAGTTGGCGCCTTGATGGCGTTTTACAAGGTGCCGTTGGAAAACCTGGTGGTGATTCATGATGATATGGATTTGCCAGTTGGGGCGGTGCGTGAAAAGGTTGGTGGGGGCAGTGCCGGCCACAATGGCATAAAATCAATTGATGCGGCAGTGGGCCGTGAATACAAGCGAATTCGAATCGGTGTTGGGCACCCGCGTGATTTGGGGTTGCCGATTGAGCCGGCGGATTGGGTGCTGGGCAATTTTACAGATGAACAAATGAAAACCGTCAAACAAGCAATCGCAGAAATAGAAGTTTAATAATTATTGTGCGCTATGCCATGGCAGTTTGCTGTCACCATAGTAATATTTAGTGGTCGTGCCGAATTTTGATATATCGAATTTTGCGCCATTATTGTCGGTGAACTTGGTTGTGGTTGAGATATAGCAACCGTTCTTTGCGCTGGCCCCTGTGTCAGATGTCATACCCAATGGGCAAACATTCAGGCCAACATCTGTGCCATCATATACCGTGGATGAAAATCCGGGGCAATAATAGCCGGCCGGGCATGTGGTGCATTGTTCGGTTTCAGATTCCAAATATTTACCCAATGTACATGTGTATGAACGGTCTGACCATTGGGCGGTAAATGAAACATTTGACGCATCATGTGACCATTTGGTTGTCTGGCCAGAACTATATGTCGTTTCAGAATTATTTATTCGCCAGCCGGCAAAGTTTCTTGTCGGGTGGGTACAGATATTGCCATTTGCCAGTTTGAAGTTCGAATCGAATGTTGCGGTTGCGGAATATGCAGAATTGTCCGAACCCTCGGTTTTGTGTGCCCCATTACCACAATTGTATGTGACGCTGGATTGTTTTGCAGTCCACTGGGCATATATGGTGACAGTACCGTTATTTGTAGCAGTCAGGTTTTTAACGCTGTTCGTATATGTTGTGCCAGTACCATTTTTGTTGCTGTTCCAGTTTGTGAAAGTCCAACCAGTTAATTTAAAGTTGTTTTGTGACAGGTTGCAATCCGTATCGTATGTGCATTCGGTGTCGGTCATTTGACCTGTCACACTGTTGGATGCGTTTGATGGTTTGTTTGAATTGTACTTAACCGTGTATTTGTTTGGTGACCATTGTGCCGGCAATTGCATATCAGTGGTTGATGTGTATGTATATTCTGTGTTTGCTGCCAGTTTAGTTTCCCCCCAGCTATCAAATGTATAACCGGTACGGGTGTATGTGTTTGATGCAAGGGTTGTGTAGTCGCCCCCGTATGTGACGGTTTGGGTCTTGTTTTGGTTTGGTGTGCCGCCGTTTGGTAAGTATGTGATTGTAAATGTAGCAGGTTCACAGGTACCAAAACTTTCGTTGCATGTTATTTGACCGGATGTGTCAGCCTTGAATTCATAGCCGGATTTGCATCCCCCAGGGGTGCAATATGTGACAAATTCTGTGCCGTTGTAAATTTTAAGGCCTTTGTTTGTAGTACCATTTTCACAAGTCTTGCCGTATTGAATGTTTGCAACGCATGCGTCCCCATTGACATGAAAAGACTGGCATGTTGTGTCGCCCGTGTTGCATACTGTTGTGTATTCGCAATTATTTGGGGATTGAACCTGAGATTGGCTTGGTTCGCGTTTTCCATTGTCTATCTGAATAGTTTCACATGTTTTATAGCAATATGTGCCGTCGTTGGATGTGTTTGGATAATCATCTGGACAGGTGGTACAGGTTTGCGTCTCGCCTGATTTATATGTGCCGTTCTTGCATATTGAACAACCGCCCATACCAGACCATTCGCAGCCGGGAGTAGCCTGACACTGGTCGGATTCTGTTTTTGTAGTGCAATCGTCGGCCTGGGCAATGCCAATGATTGATAAAATCAGTAAAAATGCGGTTGCTGGTATTCTCATCTTTCCTTGATATATATGCTAGAAAAAATAGGGTGGTGGCGCAATAAAAAAATCCGGCGATTGCCGGGTTTTTATTTCTGTTTTTGAAAGCGACGATTGATTGTCCAACCGTGTTCAATAAACCATAGACTGTCTTCGGGAACCTTGGATGCTTCGCCCGGTTTGAATGGAAAATCGCCGCGACCGCGAAGTTTGGGTGAAATTTCAAAACGTGGAATCAAAAATACATCCTTGGATCGTTGAATGTTCGGGGCCCTATATTCTGTCCAGCTGAGAGAATCAATTGGAACCATATAAATAGTGCGTATAGTTGGATCATTGGCGTGCTTTTGCAGGTTTTCAAATGTCAGTTGGCTAAGATCCTGGCTGCTGAATGTTAATTCTATGTCGCGCTGGGTTGGTTCTTTTTCGCATGCCGTAAATATTGATGCGCCCGCCAGCATCAATCCAGGGATTAGAGTTTTGATATTGTATGGGATAACTTGTTTCAGATTCATTGTTAAATCCTTTTGGTTTGGGGTGTTATTTTTGTTTTTCTAGATACTTGTTGATTGTCCAGCCGTTTTGAATATACCACAGGCTGTCTTCGGGAACCTTGGATGATTCGCCGGGTTTGAATGGAAAATCGCCGCGACCGCGTACACGTGGTGACAGTGCCAGGCGGGATTCCAAGGTACGACGAAATGACGGAATGTTACCCGCAGTATAACGGGGCCAGTTCACAGATTCGCCTGGAATCAAATAGATATGTCGAACATCAGGATTATCAATGTGTCGCTGTACATTTTCAATGGTGATTTCATCGAGCCACATTGGGATAAAAAATAATTCAACATCGTATCGTGTCTCAACAGGGGTGGGGGCCGGGTCCGGCTTGTCACAAGATGCAAATATGGGGGCAATGGACAGTGCGACCAATGGAAACAGTCGCTTTATTTTATATGGTAATATTTCACTGAAAGCCATGGCAAATCCTTTTGGTTAGCAATTGTTTTCAGTTCAATATATATTATTTATATACAAAAAGCGTTTTGTCAATAAGAATAATTTCCAAATACTTTATTGGACATCGTAGCGTACACGCCAATGCACTGGTGTTGGACATGTGTCGTTGCCCCATGCACCCTGGTCGCATATCTTACCATTGGCGTCGGTATTGTAATAGTTGGTAATGGTTGTTGTTGGGTTTTCTGACATCACGCTGTATCTGCCATCATTGTCACGCCATACATAGGTGCCGTTGCAATGCACGGTGTCGCCCGATGGATAGGCTTCGCTGGTGGCGTTGGATGTGATATTGTTTCCGACACACCACAATTCACCGTTGTTTAAATCCATCACTTTGTATGCTTGTGCGCCTTCGGATACACAGATTGTGTTAGTGTCATCAGATGCGATAAAACCGGCGGCGGTTGCCGAACCCGACCCAGTGCAACAGTTGCCTTTGTCGTCCTGGGTACTGTCGGTGCAGCAATTAGTGATATCGGCATCATCGATGGTTACACCAATACCAACCAGGGTTCCAGCGTCGGCACTGCAAAATGCGCCGTCTGTTGTAAATATGCTATTGTCTTGGCAAGTGCCAGTCGTTGGATCCCAACGGGTTCCAATGCCACACGATGTGTCGCGACAACTGTCATTTGCGGTTGATGTACCGGTGTTATATGCGAACCAATATAACAGTGTTGTTTCGTCATTGTGTGGCTTAATGATGCGGTTGTGTGCCATATTGTCATTTAATTCGGTGGATGGTGCGTATTCACAATTACCCCAAATCTTTTCAGCCAAACGACATGCCGCGCAGTTATAGGAATAATTATTGCTGGCGCAATTTGTACAGTTGTCGTATATGTGGTTCAGACCGGGCCAGCCCTTGGCGGTATCGGCCACATAATAATCGCGTGGGTTCCCCTTTAAGTTGCGGTTTGTGTCAAATTCCATTGCATAGATTTCTTTATAAAAGTCACCTGTTGCCTGGCCGGGGGTCTTGCTAAGTGATGCCATAATATCGTCCAGCGAATCGGTGCCAGCACTGGCAACACAGGCCAAAACCTCGTTCCAACAGGCGGTACGGTTGATAATTGATTTGCGGTTAATTGATGTGTCGATGTTTTCGCACAGACCAAAGTTTCCGGAAATAGATGTGCATGTGTTAACGATACATGCACGGCCAACTTCGCGGCATGTGCTCATAATCGTTTCATATGTCTTGTTGGTCGCAATTTGGTTAATGCCTGATTCCCAATCACCAACTGTGTCGCCGGTTTGTTGCAACAGGGCGGTACACGCAGTTTGGATTTCAGAACACATTGCCTTGACTGTTTTGTCTGCCTGGACACCGAAAATAGACAATGCACGGGCATCGAAATCTTGAATCGATTCGGTGGCATCAGATAAACACTGTGCCGTCAGGGTTGTGCAACTTTGGCGGACTTCTTCCAGTTTTTTATCCTGGGCCAGTTTGATTTGCGACAATGCATCTTCGATAAAAGCGTCCCAAACATAATCGGATATGTTTTGGCAATTTTCCATCGCGGGTTCCAGGAACTTTTTCTTGGAATTCAGGAATGTGACAAACTTTTGATTGCCGGGGGTGGATGTCCATGTGTGGTCAGAATCAGGACGGGTAATCAATGTCGATAAATCCGCCAGGTTTACCGTCAAGAATGCTTCGCCAGTCGTTGGGTCAATATAGCGACCCGTTGTATCCAAACACAGCCCCATGTTATCGCCACAAACGGTTGGGTCGGTCAACATATCTAGCATTTTTGATTTGCATGTCAGGATGTCATCAGAATTGCGCTTTTGATAAATGTCCAGTCGGGACATATCCAGCAGGGCACTGCTTTCAAGTATTTTTGTGCGGGCCTGTTCCATTTGGGTGGCATAGGATTTGGCAACCGTGTTACAGTCCTGTTCAATGGTCATTTGATAGCCGCTTTCCGCCATTGCCAGTTCATCAGATGAGCAAACCTCTAGTGCCATTTTGCGGCATACAGGCAGGGCGGATGAATATAGTTCTGGACCGCTTTTGCTGGTTGTGGATGCGCCCATCAACGAATCAACGGTGTCAAATGCTGCATCGGTATTCAGTGACAGGTTTATCGCATTCAGGCCCTGGTCAAAGTTACTGTCGTCAAAGCTGGTGTTCAGTTTTTTTGCAATTTCGTCCAGCATCTTTTTGGATTCAGACCTGTCTGTGGTGCCGTAAAAGGCCTCTTCACCTTCGGTTGCGTTATACAGTGCCAAGGCATCTTCTTTTTCCATGTTAACGGTCAGCAGGCGTTGGCTGAAATCCAACATTTTTTCTTCGGCAGCAGCCAGTTGTTTTTTTACGCTGTCAAATTCGGTCGCGCGGGACGAGCAGGCGCAACGTTTCAGCTGTGCATCCTTGTTCGCGCAAAATTCATCCATACATTCATAAAAGACGGTTCGGCATTGGCTGTAATTATTTGACATAACCTGGGCGCGCAGGTCGTCGGTTGTTGTTGCACTGCGTGCGATTGTGCCGGTGCGCGCGGCGTTGCGCGCGGATGTGCCAGTGCGGGATGTGTCACCTGTCTTTCCGGTGCGCGATGCGGTGCGCACAGCCGTGCGTGCCACAGGTGTGTTTATAAGCTTTGGCTGGGTGGTGGCGGCGCGTGATTGTACGCGTGCCCCAGTGCGCGCAGATACTGATTTGGATTCAGAGCCACCGCGGCCAGTGTCGGTGATGACATTGTCGCGTGCGGTCACCGTGGGGGTCGATGTGCGTTCGCGAACGGCTGTGGCCTTTGGCACATTGGTTGTGCGCGAAATTGTGCCGCTGTGTGCGGTGACTTGTGTGGTGGATTGTGTAGTTGATTGCGGCTTTTGCCGTGATGTGGGCAGTGTCGTTGATGTGCCACGACGCGTAGCGGCGCGCGCAATGTCGTCACCACTATCAGCCCATGCGCCGTAAAAGACAAGCGGTGCAAGGCATACAGCAAAAAATAGCCTGATTCCTTTCATTCTTTATAAGTCAATATTAGCAAAATTATGAAAATTTGGGCAAGCATAAAATGAGATATGAGACATGAGACAGGAGATATGAGATAGGAGATGGTGCGACTAGGGGGAATCGAACCCCCAAGGGTTGCCCCACAGCATCCTTAGTGCTGCGCGTATACCAGTTCCGCCATAGTCGCAAATTGTTGTCATTCTTGCAATTTGTTGTTTGGTTTTCAAGATGTTTTATGATAAAATCATTTATGATAATAAACAAAACAGGAAAGGATTTTTGTCATGACTAAATTATCACGGGTGTTGATGGGATGTTCAATATTTGCGTTGCTGCCGGTAATCGCAAATGCGGCGGGTACATATTACACTGGGAATTATCAGTCGCCACAAAATCGCTATACACAAAAAAGTTATGCGACCAGTTCGGGTACCTATACCCCCGGGACAACATATCGCAGTAATGGGTATAACAACAGTTATAATAGTAATGGTTATGCCAATACACGTTATAACCAAACAACACGCACAACACAAATGCGTCAGCAAAATCAACAGCCTGTGGCCCAGGTGCAGAATGCAAAGAAAGGATTCTTGTTGAATGCGGGCTTGTCGCATCAGTCTGCAATGTGGCAGTTTGAAATGCAGGATTCGTCGATTTTGCATTATGATAATATTGGTTGGAATATTTTGGATATTGGTGGGGTGTACGACTTTATGGCGGGTAATACCCCAATGCGTATCAAGGCGGGGCTGAAATATGGAATGCAGGCTGGTGAATCAACAATGGTCGACGACGATATTACCAATGGCGGGTTCTTGATTGATTCGTGGCAGGATACCGATAACAGTGGTAATACAGTGACATTTGATTATACGGGTAATGCGCTGTCGATTGGTGCGTCCAAAGACGGTACGATGATGGAATTTAATGGCGGTATTGGTTTGACTGACTTCTTTAAGTGGGGCAAAGTAAAGATTACACCGTCTGTTGGGTGGCGTTATTTGAAGTATCAATTGGAGACATCTAATAACTATGGTAATCAAATCGCGGGTTTGAGCAATATCAATGGTTGTGTCCAGGATGGTGATCAAATTCAGTGTTGGCCAGTAATTGGATTCTATGATTCGACATTCGAAAATATGTCGATTCCAGAATTTAACTATAATTTTGTGGAAAGTCATGGCTTGATTGTTTTGGATGTGCCGGGTGGTGCGTCGTACGCGGATACGCTGGATACATTCTATTGGCACCAGGATGGAATTACTCATTCGTATGAAGTGGCGTGGTCGGGCCCGTATTTGGGGTTGGATTTTGATTACGAAATTAACCAAAATAATGCAGTGAATGCGTATGTGGAATTGGGGTTGCCGTCATATACAGCAACCGGTGATCAACCATATCGTATTGATTGGCAACATCCAAAGTCGGTTGAGGACAAGGGTGGAATTGGTTCGGCGTTCCATTTTGGCGCAGGGGCAACATGGACAACGGCATTGACGGATGCGGTATCGCTGTCGGTTGGTCTGACATACGATTACTATACGGTCAGTGATGCTGATGCGACAACATATTATAATCCAGAATACTGGACAGGGGTTTATAATGCGGCCTTGTTGGAATATGCGGTTGATATGTATGGTTCATTGACATCCTATACATCAGAACAGTTAAGCCAGGCAGAACAGGCGATGCTGAATGGTGGAACATTTGACGGCCGGACATTTATACCTGATCCAACCGCACAGGAAATCGATGCTGTGCGTGCAAATGGATGGGAAGATACAACCGACGGGATTATTGAATCTTTCTATAAGTCAATGGGTATCCGTGTTGGATTGACGGCAAAGTTCTGATGAAATGTTGAAAATGAAATTAGGTTTGTTTTCTGTGATTGCTTGCGCCGTGGTTAACACGGCGCAGTGTGTCGAATTGCGTGGCAGTGCCGCGGTAAATATCACCAGTGATACAGCGGTGGTTGCAAAAAATATGGCAATGGACGAAGCACGTCGGCAAATTATTAACGATTCTTTGCGGCAATATGCAGATGCACAACAGTTGTCAGATGCGGTTGCAAATGCAAATGGTGATGATTTAACAAATCTGATTGCCGCAACCAGTATTGATGGGGAAAAAACATCTGATACAACATATTCGGCGAATATCACAATGACGATTGATGAGGTAGCAGCACGCAGTTGGTTGGTGGCGAACAATGTTCAAAATTGGCTGACCGATGGGGCGGGTGGATTAAATTCTGTTGTTGTTGTCACGATGTCGGATGGGGTTAATAATTGGGCTGAATTGAATAAAATCGCGCGTGATGAACAGGTTTTGTTTGATACCAAGTATATGATGGGTAATGCGGTGACATTGGAATTGCCGGCGTCGGCGCGGGCAAAATTTACGGCGGCAATGCGTGATGCAGGATGGCGTTATACCGATACAGATGGTGTGTTGCGTATTTGGAAATAAAATATAGGGGTGAATAAATTGAAACGGGTTTCTTTGGCGATATTATTGGGAATCTTGTCACAAAGTGCGTTTGCGGCGGATTCTGTGACGGGGTCAGAATTAAAATTAAATATTCGTCGTATTGGTTTGGAATGGTCGCAGACCAAGGTAAGTAATGCCGAATATTACGAAGATTCACCTGTGTCGGCACTGAAAGCAGATAGCCAGGATTTTATCAAGGGTGTTTTTGATACTGCATTGGAATATAAACATGGACGCTTGCAGTGGGATAATAGTCTGTTTATGGAATATGGTGAAACAAAGTTGAAACCGTATGACGAACCAGAAACAGTCAGTGAAAACGCCGATGATATTTTGTTGTCGTCAAATTTAGAGTATGGTTGTTGGGAATTTTCGGGATTTAAGTTTGGTCCGACGATGCGTGGTGCATACGATACAGAATTCAAAACATCAGATGGTGTGCCGCGTCAGCAAATCTTGCGTGCCAATGGTGGTCTTTCGTTGTTTGATAACAAGGTGATTAAAAGTCTGTATCTGACGGGTGTGTATGAATATGATTTTACCTATGCCGGCGAACAGACAACAAAGTTGGCGGCAGAATTGGGTTGGCGTTTGGAATATCAGGTGCGCGAAGGCGTTAAGTTCTCGTCTAATGGGTACTATCGTGAATATTTAAGTTATTCTGATTATGTGCCGACAGATTTGGAACGCGATTTAAGTGCGGTGGTGCGTTTGGATACAAACCTGTGGGGTGATTTAACAATGGGACCGTATGTTCAGTATCGTCGTGCCCGCGCCCGTGGGGTTGATGTTTATGGCAGTAATCTGATAATGGGTATTTCGTTCAACTATATAACCAGTTTTGGTTTGATAACACCAAAGGCCGCAGAATAATAAATGGTGCAATTATTTGCACCTTTTTTTATCGGTTTATGTTCCTAAGGATGTATTTCCTATAAACAATAAAATATCCCCGTAGGTAAGGGATAAGAAAATTGGTTTATGGTTATATACGTGTTTCAACGGATCATCAAACGACTGAAAACCAGCGGTTTGAAATACAAAAGTTTTGCCAGAAACAAGACTTGGTTATTGACTGTTGGATAGAAGAAACAATTTCAGCGACCAAGGATTTGAATAAGCGTAAGTTGGGACGCTTGCTGAAACGCATCCAAAAGGACGATTTAATTATTGCATCAGAATTGTCGCGACTGGGGCGTAATTTGTTGCAGATTATGAGTATCTTGCACCATTGTATGGATATCGGGGCGAAAATATGGACGATAAAAGATAACTATCGCCTGGGCGCAGATATTACCAGCAAGGTGCTGGCGTTTGCGTTTGGTTTGTCGGCAGAAATTGAACGAAATTTGATTTCGCAACGAACCAAGGAGGCACTGGCACGCGTAAAAGCCGAAGGTAAAAGAATTGGTCGGCCCTGTGGTAGTCGGAATATATTTAAGTTGACCGGGCGTGAAAAATATATTGCCCAAAAGTTGGGCGAAGGAATTGCGTTGCAGGTTATTGCACGGCGGTTGCGTGTGCATCGGGATACTTTGTCGCGATTTATTTCACTGAACGATATTCGGCCTGATTATACGAATGCGCCATTGGCGGCCCCGCCACCAAAGATTGCGGTTGTCAAGATTTAGAATTGTATGCGTGATTTGGCAATCATGTAAAATTCGTCGGTGCCGTATGGATTATCTACAAACCCAGCGGTCAGGCCACGGTATGATGCACTGTATTCAACCGCAGGGCGTGATGCCAGGTCGATTGCATAGTCGCGGAATAAATATTGACCTGTGGTTGCGCGACCGGTTGGAACACGCATTGTCATTGTGCCGTCGATGATTGTATCGGGTGTGCCAACACTGAATGTCCAATCGCCGTGGCGGGCACCAATGTGTGCAGATGCAGTATAGATGTTTGAGAAACCGGAAATCATCGATTCTGGGTTGGCGGTTGGCGCCGATACACCAAATGTTGTATGGTGGAACAATTCGATGCTGCCCAGGGTCACACTATGTTGTGCGCCAACAAAACTAATCATTGTTTTGGAATCGCCACTTAAAAATCCGTCGCCACTTAAAAAGTCGCTGGTCTTGAATCCAAATTCCATGTTGCCGATTTGGGCAACGCGGTTGTCGCTTTCACGCAGGCGTTCAAAACCAATGCTGCGGTTTTTGATTTCGATGTTGTCGTTCATGCTGGTTTCAAATGCGCGACCATAACTGTCCACGAATGCGAATTTGATGTCGGCTGATTTAATGCTGTTGCCGATTGTGCCACTGACACGTGCGGTGTTCAGTGCGATTGTCGTATTGTCGGCCAGTGGAACCAGTTCGGCGCCCACAGGGCGGGTTGCGCGTTCTAAGTCCAACATACCGTGGCCATAGATTTCATCAACACCCGGTGTACCCAGGTCGCGGGCGGTTTCAAACAACAGGCTGGTGATTTCGGATGCCTGCATGTATGGGAATGCTTCGCGGATTACGGCGATGGCGGCTGATACAATTGGGGCGGCGAAACTGGTGCCTTCGGTCATCATGCGGTCGCCTGTATCCAGGTTTGTCCCAGGGGCGGTGATGCAAAAGTTTTTGGTCACACCACATGCGTTACTGAAATCAGCCAATGTGTCGTGCGCTGTGTCATATGCAACAACATTTACAAAGTGACCGTTTAATTCGGATATAACCAGGGGTAGGGCTGATAATGCGCTGGATTGTGAGTGTCCGTCGTTGCCCGCCGCCCATACGAAAATAGCGTCGTCATTTGTTGCAATATCAGATAGTGTGCTGATAAACTTTTTGTCTGTTAGTGCGGTAATCTGTTCCCGTGAATATACGGTGTTTGCGCGTTTGCCAACCGACCAGCTGAAATTATAGATGTTTGCGCCACGGGCAGATTGAATTACATCGGCAATTTGTGCGTATGGTAAAAATTCGTTGGCGGCATCGGTGACCTTATAACTTTTTACGACCACATCAGGTGCGATTGGACCGCGTGCAACATTTTCTACGGCGCGACCATGACGCGTGTCCAGGCCGGCGTCAATGACCGCGATTGTTGAACCGTGACCGGTATAGCCGCGTGCCAAAGAATAACCCAGTCTGATTTCGTTATATTGGTCCAGGTTGCGGGCATAGTCGTTTGTGTTGATTGCAGATGCCAGTTCCATGGCGCTAACATCGCCACCAACATGTGTGTATGTCGGCAGGGTCGGCATCGGGGCAGCATCGGCACTGCTGCTGCCACTGCCACCCAGTGACAAAACGGCCAACGCACCGCCAATCAATGCTGCGCCACCGGATAATAATGTACCAGTGCCCGCAAAAGAAAATGCCTGCTTTTCAGAATAATTTGCACATTTGTCTGGGTTATAACGACGATATGTTGCGTTGTCGCAATCAGACGCCACCGCCGATGTGACACCCACAACGGCAGATAAAATCCCAGCAAAGATTCTTTTGGTCATTTTCATATTCAACCCTCACACTTATAGATATAGTACAAACGCGGTTTGTTGTCAAGGTTTGACTAGGTTTTTTGATTGGAAAGAAATGGGTTGCGCCAAATGGTTCTTTTTCTTATTATTAGTCCGTTAATTGATTGGAAGGTTTTGATGACGACAAAGATACAAAAAGATATTCTTGCGACTGGTGATAAGATATTACGTGCGCGGGAAGCGGTAAGGTCAAAGCGGGCTGCTTTGACGGATGAATATTTGCAATTTGCACCTGTCTCTGAATCTTCAAAGTGGAAAGAAGTGCAATTTTCTAAGCCCCGCAACAAGATTAGAATAGGTACATTATTTAGTGGGATTGGTGCGATAGAACATGCTTTTGAAAGACTGAATTTGCGACATAAAATTGTGTTCGCGAATGATATTGATGATAAGTGTAGACAAAGTTATTTGGCTAATTATCCGTTATCAGAAGAAGATTGGTATTCTGACATTAGAACATTTGATGCTACAAAGTATAAAGGCCAAGTGGATTTTGTTGTTGGTGGTGCGCCATGTCAGGCATTTTCTATGGTTGGGAAGCGTTTAGGATTTGAAGATGCCCGTGGTACTTTATTTTATGAATTTGCGCGAGTAATAAAGGAAACCCAGCCAAAATTATTTTTATTTGAAAATGTTAAGGGCTTATTGAGTCATGATGGTGGACGGACATGGCGTATAATTCACGACATTTTTAAGGAATTGGGGTATGATATTCATTTTCGGGTGCTGAATAGTAAAGATTATGGGATACCGCAACATCGTGAACGTATTTATTGTTTGGGCTTCAAACAAAAGACGGACTTTGAGTTCCCGGCACCAATTCCATTAGAATATAAGATGAGTGATTTTTTGGAAGATTTTGTTAATTCAAAATATTTTTTGAAAGAGAAGGGGGTTAAATTTGTTACAAGCCACAAGAATAGAGATAAGTCTTACACTCAGATAAATGGTGATATTGCGTTGTGTCAAAAAAGAAATCAGCAGTTTAATTGGCATGGTGATTTTGTTTTTGAACCAGTCTGTGCTTCTGATGCTCTGAATATAGATTTTGATGAGTTTATTTTTGATGTCAAGGATGTGGAAGAGAAGTATTATTTGTCCGATAAGGTGGCGAAGTACGTTTTATCAGAAGGGACAAAAAACTTTAAGACACAGATAAAAACGGATTTGGATATCGCAAGACCGTTGCTGCAAAGTATGCATAAAATGCATCGTGCGGGGGTTGATAATTATGTGACACATAAGGGGCGTATTAGAAAACTTACTCCGCGTGAATGTTTGAGATTGATGGGGTTTAAGGATTCTTTTAAGATAGTTGTTTCGGATACGTCGGCGTACCAACAGGCAGGGAATAGTATTGTTGTGGATGTTTTGATAGCGTTGTTAAAACAGTTGGATATCACAAAATATGGGGTTGAAGATGAAGATACTGAATAAAGAATACGCGGTTGATGCTGTTTTTGGTAGTTATATGACGGTTCCTGACTGTTTTGTAGTAAATTCCAATAAAATTGGTGGCGGGCATGGTGAGTCTAAATTTTATGTTGCGCCGAAAGAAGAGATGTACAATTTTTACGGACATCCTGGTTTTGTGGCAACATGCATAATGTTGAAAACGGACCTTGTTAATTACATGAATGCTATTAAATCTGAATATGTTGCACCCACACAGGATTATCGGGGTAAAGATGGTTTTCCTAGTTTGTGGGAAGAGCGTATGGAAAAAATTTCTAGATTGCCTGACGTGATTGACTTTAAAGTAAAGGATCAAGTACAAATAGCAGGTGATAGAGGGTATGTGAATTCTGATGATGATGCCTATCAGTTGATTAGAGAGGTTTCGTTACCGCTAGTTAGTTATATTTCTGTTATGAGGCTGAGAGAAAGATCGGGTACTCTCTTCTTTTATTGGCGGTTGTTTGTGGATTTTGAGGCGTTGTCAGAAAAGACACCGCTGGTGTTTTTATATGGTCGTAAAGAAGTGTGTGCGGAACCGAAAGTTATAACAGAAAAACGAAAGCAGATTATTTATGCGCGTAACGGTCAAGGTAAATATAGAAGCGCGTTATTGGAAATGTGTCCGTTTTGCCCAATTACGAAAGTTTCCGATGATAGATTGCTTATTGCGAGTCATATAAAGCCATGGGCGGTATCGTCAGATATAGAAAAGATTGACCCGCATAATGGATATATCTTGTCGCCAATGTATGATAAGTTGTTTGATAAGGGGTTTATTACCTTTACAGAAGATAAACGTATGTTGGTGTCAAATATGTTAAGTGCGCATAATCAACGACTTATAGGGATAAGTAATAATATGAAAGTTCCTTTGTTGCCTGTGTCGCCACAGAGGCTAGACTATCTGAAGTTTCATCATATGGCAGTATTTAATGGTGTTGTGGACTAGGATTTTATAATTATAACAATTTACTTGATTTTTGTGGGGATTTGGGTTAGTATCGGGGCACGCACTTTGTGCGAAGAACACAGTCATTGGGCTAAATTTCTGTCCGAATTGTAAAAAATTTGGTCTGTTCCTGATGGCGAGGATAATAACAGAAAAAAGGATAAAATTATGGCATTGCCTACATTTACTATGAAACAGTTGATGGAAGCAGGGGTCCACTTTGGTCACCACACACGTCGCTGGAATCCATTGATGACACCATATGTTTATGGCGTAAAAGATAAAATTCACATCATCAATTTGAACAAAACTGCACCGTTGTTGCATCGTTCTTTGGTTGCGTTGGAAGCAATCGCAGCCGCCGGTGGCAAGGTTCTGTTTGTTGCAACAAAGCATCAGGCAAAAGATATTGTCAAAGATGCCGCAGAACGTTGTGGTCAGTACTATGTTAACAACCGTTGGTTGGGTGGTATGCTGACAAACTGGACAACAGTTTCACAGTCAATTCGTCGTCTGAAGAAAATGGAAGCCGACATCGAAAACGCTGAAAAATTAGGTCTGACCAAGAAAGAAGTTGGTGTTATGACCAAAGAAGTTGAAAAACTGCGCGATATTTTCGGTGGTATCTTGGAAATGCACGGTGTGCCACAGGTTATGATTGTTATTGATGTTCCACGCGAAATGAACGCTGTTCGTGAAGCAAAGAACCTGGATATCCCAACAATCGCAATTTGTGATACAAATGCAAACCCAGAAATGGTCGACTATCCAGTCCCAGGTAATGATGACGCAGCACGTGCAACACAATTGTATTGTGATTTGTTCGTAGATGCGATTTTGTCAGGTATTGAAAAACGCTTGGGTGGCGCGGCTGGTAAAAAAGTAGAATCCGATATGAAGGTCGCTGCAGCCGAAGAACTGGAAGACGAAATCAAAGAAAAAGAAGCAAAGTTGAAATCAAAAACATCTGAAGCACGCGCAGAACGCCGTGGCAAATTGGCCGAAAAAGCCGACAGATAATAACTTTGTTTGGTTTTGTGTGGGGAAACCCACACAAAACTGTTTTTAATCAAATATCTATGGGAGATTACACAATGGCAGAAATTACAGCAAAATTAATTCAATCGCTGCGCGAAAAAACATCCGCAGGTATGATGGACTGCAAAAAAGCCTTGATGGAAACAGACGGTGATATCGAAGCCGCTGCAGATTGGTTGCGCCAAAAGGGTATTGTAAAGGCGGCATCAAAGGCCAGCCGTGTTGCAGCATCTGGTTTGGTTACTGTTGTTAAATGTGACGGTATGGGATGCGTGGTTGAACTGAATGCAGAAACAGACTTTGTAGCAAAGAACGAAATGTTCCAAAAGTTAGTCGCAGATGTCGCAGGCAAGGCACTGGAATTGGCCGGTGATTTTGAAGCGACATTGTCAGCAGTCAAAGATGATATCGCAGCAACAATCGCGACGATTGGTGAAAATATGAATCTGCGCCGTATCGCAAAGGTTCAGGGTGATAAAATCTTTACATACATCCATAATGCTTTGGTTCCAGGTATGGGTCAGATTGGTGTTGCGGTTGCAATCAATGGTGATGATGCCAAGATTGATGAAATTGGTACAAAAATTGCAATGCACATCGCTGCGAACAAGCCTGAATTTATGACAATTGACGATGTTGATACCGCAGCTGTTGAACGCGAAAAGAAAGTGTTCATTGAATCAGGTGCAACAGCGGGTAAACCTGAAAACATTGTTGAGAAGATGGTCGAAGGCCGTATCAAGAAATACTATGGCGAATCTGTATTAGAAGAACAGCCATTCGTTATGGATCCATCCAAGACCGTCAAAGAAGTAGTTGCCGAAGCGGGTGGTAAATTGGCCGGCTTTGCATACTATGTCTTGGGCGAAGGTATTGAAAAACGCGAAGACAACTTGGCAGATGAAGTTGCCAAAATGTTGAAATAAAAAATCCCGCCACGGCGGGATTTTTTTAAGTTCAGAGTGCAAATATGGATTCTATGATACTGTGATAAACTTTTATTTATCCACATAAATTCACACTTGCGAAAAAGTGCGCAATGCGGTATAATTACTGGCGTAGAAAAGAAAAAAACAATGCCGAAAAAAATGGGACAATTGGATTCGGCATTATTTTTTTTGAAAAAATCCCTGAAATCTGCATTTTTTATTCCCCCGTTTTGTGCCGAATCCAATCGTCGGTTTGGGTGTGGTAATCGGGATTGTTGCACTGACCACAAATGTTATGGCCCAGGCGGGAATGTTCGCGTTTGATTGTACCAAAGGTAGTGCATCATTGTGTGACCAATATGACTGGTATGATAATAATATGCCAGGTGGTTGTGTGTATAATTCTACATATGGGACAACACCGTTTAAATATTGCTTTGCATCAGATTGGTTTGAACTTGAAGACGAAAGCAATACAGGTCGGGGGATTTTTTGTTTTACAACCCAATCAGATTGTTTGGCTCAAGATATGAGCAAGTGTCCTGAGGTTTCGGCTATTATGTATCAGCGAATGAAGGGAGTTTCTGTATCGGGAATGGAGGGTGGGTCGCCCACTGTCGGAGAGATTTATAATGTCTTGGCCAGTAGTTTTGTTGATTGCTGTACCAGTTGTGATGTGGGAAATGGTGGCAGTTGGGAGGATGATGGTGGTATATATAACTATTTGTACTCATACGCATGTGTTGCGCCTGCGGGAACGCCAATGTGGAGTTGTGAACAAACAGCGACACAAAAACGTTGTACATATGGCTATTATAGTACAAATGGAAAATCAGCAGTTGGTATAAATGAAACGCTGAATTGTGCAAAATGTGAAACTGATTGTGGGATGAGTTATCCAGGGTCAGACAGCAAGACGGATTGCTGGTTCAGTGCAGGTTGTTATGCGACAAATACCAACGGTACATACACGTTTACCAGCAACTGTAACTGGACGAATTAAAAAATACTTGATTTTTGTCAAAAATTGTTCATAATTGGTGGCGTTCCTGCTGGGGGCAATGGTGCCGCCGGCTGTTAAGACCAAAGGAAATAAAATGGCTTACTATGAAAGCGTCTTGGTTTTTCGCCAGGACCTGACCGAGTCGCAGGTTAAAGAAAAAGCGGCAAAATTTACCGAAATCATCAAGGAATTGGGCGGTAATGTTAAATCTACAGAATTTTGGGGTTTAAAGAACTTGGCCTATATCATTCGTAAAAACCGCAAGGCACATTATGTCATGCTGAATATCGAATTAGATGGTTCACAAATCAATGAATTGGAACGTCGCAGCCGTATCGACGAAGACGTTATCCGTTTCTTGAATGTTCGTGTTGACGAATTGTCATCAACACCATCTATCATGATGAAAAAGAATACAGAGGAGGCAGAATAATGGCAGTCCGTGCAGCAATTTATCGTAAAAAATCAAACCCTTTGAAGGGCAAGGTTATCGACTATAAAGATATCAAGACTTTGTCACACTATATCACAGAACGTGGTAAAATTGTGCCAAGTCGTATCAGTGGTGTTTCCCAGAAAGATCAGCGCGCATTGGCAACCGCTATTAAACGCGCACGTCATTTGGGGTTGATGCCATTCGTTCGCAACAACTTGGGCTAATTCTGTGGGTGCTTTGTTGCGTTTGCCGGTTATCATGTAGGTCGACTACACTTCAAACCGTCAAACGCTTCCAATCACCACACATAATTGTCCCAAAACAAGGAATGTTATTTGGGATTTTTCCCTAACTTAAAAAAACTAAGGACAGATAAAATGAAAGTTATTTTAACAGAAAAAATTACAAAACTGGGTAATATCGGCGATACAGTCGAAGTAAAGACAGGTTTTGCACGCAACTATCTGTTGCCAAATGGCAAAGCAATGCGTTTCACACGCGAAAATGTTGCGTTGTTCGAAGCCAAGAAAGCAGAACTGACCGCACGTCAGGAAGCTGCCAAGAAATCAGCCGAAGCAAATGTTGATGCGGTTAAGAATGCAAAACTGCATATGATTCGCCAGGCGGGTGATACAGGTCAATTGTATGGTTCTGTATCAACACGCGATATCGCACGCATGCTGAAAGAAGTTGCAGGTGTTTCTGTGGAATCGGCCCAGGTTATGTTGGGTGCGCCAATCAAATCTGTGGGTGCGTTCGATACAAAAATCGCACTGCATGCAGATGTTATTGTACCTGTTAAGGTATATGTCGCACAGACCCAAGACGAAATTGATGCATTGGTTGCAGGTAAAGTTTTGACTTTTGGTACTAAAAAAGTTGAAGAAGTCGAAGAAGAACCAGCCGCCGAAGCAGTTGCAGAAGAAGCAACACCTGTTGCCGAAGAAGCAGCTGCGGATGCAGAATAATCGCTTGATAGATTTCGATATCAAAACCGCCCGTGTGGGCGGTTTTTTTGTGGCGCGGTGTTGCAAGTTATAAAAAACTTTGATATTATCAGGGTAAAAGGAAATTTGACAATGCAAAACGAATTATTACAAGAATTACAAGCGCGTGGATTTATCAATCAGACATCAAATATAGATGGATTAAATGCGGCATTGAATGCCGGTAAAATCACGGCCTATTTGGGGTCGGACCCAACGGCAGACAGTTTGCATGTCGGGCACCTGGTGCCGGTTATGATGATGCGCTGGTTGCAGAAATATGGCCATAAACCAATTGCGTTGGTTGGTGGTGCAACGGGCCGTATCGGTGACCCGTCGGGGCGCGACAGTGGTCGTCCAATGATGACCGAAGAGGTGTTGGCCAAAAATGTTGCGGGGTTAAAGAAATCTTTTTCAAAGTTCTTTAAGTTTGGTGATGGGCCATCAGATGCGTTGATGGTTGATAATTATGATTGGATGAAAACGTATAGCCATTTGGATTTCTTGCGCGATTTTGGTACTGATTTTACTGTGCCGCGCATGTTGTCGATGGATTCTGTGAAACGCCGTTTGGATAATGGGATGACATTCTTGGAATTCAACTATATGACATTCCAGGCGGTCGATTTCTTGACGCTGTATCGTGAACATAATTGTATTTTACAGACCTGTGGTGCAGACCAGTGGGGCAATGCGATTATGGGTATTGAACTGATACGGAAAAAACTGGGCAAGGAAGCATTTGTACTATCAACAGCATTGATTACAGATTCAAATGGAAATAAGATTGGTAAATCTGCGGGGAATGCGGTTTGGGTGAATGAAGATAAAACATCACCGTATGAATACTATCAATATTTCCGCAATACACCGGATGATTTGGTGGAAAAGTTCTTGAAAATCTTTACGGAAATTCCATTGGATGAAATTGCGCGCCTGTCTGCACTTCAGGGGGCGGAATTAAACGCGGCTAAAAAGGTTTTGGCGTTTGCCGCCACGGAAATTGCACATGGTACAGCGGCCGCACAACAGGCGGAACAGACCGCAATGGCACTGTTCGCAGGTGGGGCAAATAATGAAAATATGCCCAGTGTTCAGATTGAAATGAATGGCGAAATGGGTGTACTGGATTTCCTGGTTGCGGCGGGGTTGTTCCAATCAAAGTCCGAAGCACGCCGTATGGTGGAACAGGGTGGAATTCAAATTGACGGCAATAAGTTCACGGATGTTTGGGGTACCATTGCGCCTGCTGATGAAATTATGGTGCAAAAAGGTAAAAAGGTCTTTTTGAAAGTGGTGCGCGGAAAATAATGCGGCGCATAATGGTACTCTTGGTCGTTGGATTGACGGTGTCGGCACCGATGGTGGCGACTGGCAACAGCGAACTGAACAAAATCAATGCCCAAATTAAGCAAACGGAACAACAAAATAAAAAACTGGAACAACAGGTAAAAACATCGGAACGCGATGTTGCCAAAACTAAAAAAGATTTGGTAAAGGCAGCAGACAAGGTCAGCAATCTGGAAGAACAGCGCAGCGCAGTTCAAAAAAAGATTGATGAATTGGATGCGCAACGCGATAAAATTTCCCAGGAACTGGATGCGAACCAGGAACGAATTGCCGATGCAGCGGCCAGTGTTTTGTTCATTGCGTCGCATCCCAGTTTTGATGCCCAGGATATGCGGGACTATGTCTTGACATCTGCGGTGCTGTCGGGGGTGGCAGATCAGTTCCAGGAACAGATTGATTCTGCAAATGCACGGATAAAAGAACTGGATGAAATTCGTAATGCGCGCGCGATAGAAAAAGAAAAGTTGGACAGAACCGCCAAGAAATATGCCAGTGAAAAGAAAGAGTTGGATAAATTGTTGCGAACACGCAGTGCGCAAAACGAAAAACTGAAAAATCAACATTCAGC
>JAZTWE010000018.1:0-11188 GCA_045635705.1 Candidatus Enterousia sp. | reverse complement strand
GCATTCTTTGGCGATTACAGTTTGTTTGATAACCTGCCTGATGAATTCGCAGGTCGCGGCGACAATTCATTTGCCCAGCCGGCACCAACGGTATCAGCGGCCGTATTTGATAACGACAGTGGCCCAACCGCAATCGATCCTGATATGATTCCTGACGATATGCCGTTGTAATTATTTCCTTGATAATTTTCTAAAAATTGACTAAAATTTTGTCAAGATTAGTTATAGGAGTTTGCAATGGCCCAGGAAGAAATTATCTTTCCAAATAATATTCGTACAATTCGCTTGAAAAACGGTATGAAAATGACCGAACTGGCGCGCAAGGCGGGATTGTCCCTGTCTGCGGTGTCCAAGATTGAAAAAGGCGTGCGTCGCCTGAATCAAAAGCAACTGTTGAACATCTGTAATATTTTGGGTTGTAAACTGTCTGATATTTTCATCAAGGAATCTGATGATGTTGCCGACCAGTGGCAAAGCGAAATCAAACGCCGCATGAACGACAACGAAGACAGCGGTTTGAAAGTATTCGGCAGTGGACTGCGCAAAATCCGCCAGCAAACTGGCAAGACAATCGCCAAGGCCGCCAAGGATGCGGGTATGACACTGTCGGTTTATCACAAGATAGAGGTTGGTCAACGCGAAGTCTATGAAAACGAAATCGAACCATTGGCGCGCTCTTTTGCGATGAGTGTCGAAGCAATGTTTACAAAAATCGCCGACATGTACAAAGCGGGCGAATTGACCAAGCAAATTAACAAGGTCAAAGAACGCGTTAAGTCCGTGTTGGTTCCCGGGAACCCATTGTCTGGCATCGATATGCGTGGCAGCCTGTATGGGGCAAAACTGTATGACAGTGCACGCAAAAAGTTGGTGCCTGTATTCGGCGTGCCAGCGGGCAAGACAATCGCTTTCAAGAAATCTGACAAAACAATGATTGTTGCGCCAATGGATTTAGAAGGCCGCACAGGAATCTATGCGGTGATGCCAAATTCAAAGCGTTTGGGCGGATATGTTCCTGAAAAATCATACCTGTTCGCCGATGTTGATGCAAAACCACAGCCCGGTGATTTGGCGGTTTGTATCGATGCAGACTTTGATACACTGGATAATGACACCGCCACAACCGCGCACATCGTCAGTGTACGCCAGGATTCCAAGGGTAAAATCTATGGTCAACTGTCCGGTCCCGAAGAAAAAGTGACAGGGCAAACAATGCATAAAATCATTATGATTGTAATGGCATAACCCCGACATTTTTCAGGGAGAGAGAAAATGAAAGCATCCGCACGCACAATTGCACAGAAACTGTTAAACCTGTACCGCCAAGAACATGTTATTGTTGGCGGTTGGGTGGCTGTAAACCAGGTTTTTGTCGCCGAAGGCACCCTAGAAGTTTTAAGGGAACTTAGCGAACTGCCAACGGGTAAAATGCTGGTTCGGCATATCGAAAACCTGAAATCAGGCGAAACACCGATGGATTCGATTGATACCGATTTGATGCCGTATGGCGGAATGATGGCGGAACCAGACAACACAATCAAACTTAGCGCAGGCGAATGGTCCGAACTGGAACAGGGATTAAATTCATTTACCCCTGATCAGGATGGACTGGACAGATTCTTGTCATTGGCCGTGGTTAAACGGTTCGGCGAAGAATGGCCGGTCGCAATGCGTGCAGTGCTGGCAAATCGTCCAGAACTGATGGAACAATGGACGGTTGTAAACCAAACATTTAATGCGTATCGCCTGTGGGATGCGGCGCATCAGATTATATCACAACCACTGTCTGAACGAATTCGCGCCCAGGTTCAGGCCGACATGCCCGAATATGAAACATACCTGCCGATGTTTGGCGATGCTGGCAATGAACTGTTGGTGCGTCTGCGCACGTTTATCAGCAGTCTGAAATCCGACGAAATTCAATCGTCATCAGATGTACAATAAATTGTGTCTGTGGCGTGCGGGGTACCAATATAAATCATTGTTCCTGTTGGCGATAATATAAAATCTAATTCGCGCAGTCGTTCGCGCAGGTTTTCACGCTTTTGCGGTGTGTTTGCGGTGTTTGGCACTTCAACATCGTCACAGATTATTAAATCAGAACGCATACCTGTTATATTGCCATAAACGCCCTGACATACCACAGACGGTTCACGAATCCCCACAGGACGATTAACTGTAATTCGCCCCATCGCCCATTCTTTGCGCCCAGACGGCAACAAATCACGACACATTGGATGGTTTTCCAATATATGTCGGACATGCGACACCATTCGACCAGACAGCGAACTTTCCGCAGATAAAACCATAATTCGCGTTTCAGGACGCAGATACAAAACACACGCCACAAAGACCCCAACAACTGTCGATTTGCCAGAATGTCGGAACGCCATCAGCAACCCACGATGTGGCGCATTACACCATACATCAACCAAAAATTCCATAATCTGGCGGTGATGCACCGGTGTTTGCAATCCCAAAATTGCATTCCACTGGTCCAGGAAATCATAAAATACCGTAGTCATCGCGCGTTTCGTTTGGGGCGGGTTCTGTGACATAACCGTAATCGTTTATCAATTTTGGCAGTGCCCCATCCAGTACAGACAATAAATTGTTGTACAATCCCAAAACCGCGCCACCCGACAATTTGTCAGAAATAACCTGATGCGTGTAATCAATCAGATGCTTGATGTTATCGTGGGTGTTCACCCATTCGCTTAAATCAACATCGACCGCGCGCAGGTCTTGAAACGCCGCCAATAAAAAGTTAAAGTCGGCATTCAAGTTTTCTGGGTCAATTTTTACCGTCGGCTGATAATCAATAGTTCGCGATAGGGATATTCGTCTGAAAATATCGATTTTAGTATCTGCGGCGGGCGCAGCATCAAATACAATATTTCCACCAGAATAATCTTCGTTGGGCATAACCGCGTATGGAATATCAAATTCTGTGGAATCATTCAATGACACATGAATATCAGCAGTTTGAAAAAATGGAAAGGCAAACGAAAATTCCGTTGCCGTGCCATCTGCAACATAGGATATTTTATACATAGTCACCCCCGTACAATTAGCCAACCAAGTCATCAAATCGTGATAACAACGATTTTAACAGATTGTTTTTTGGCTTCTTGATATTCTTTAACTTGTTAATATTCTTGCGACGCTTTTCCGCGTATGGGGCCGCTGTTTCGTCTTTCAGGCGTTGCAGTACGGCACCTTCGGTCATGCCGCGACCCGACATTCCAGATGCACCATATTTTGCGCGCTGGGTCGCCAGGGCTTTTTTAACCAGGTTGGTTTTTGTGACTTCGTCCGCGGCCATTTGTGCCAAGATTTCTTGGCGTTGTGATTTTGCTTGTTTCTTGTCGTCTTTATAATCCAAGATGTCTGTGACATCTGATACAATTTGTCCCATTTATGTTCCCCTTTGTTTGTTTTTTACACCATATACCACCCATGCATCGTGATTGACAGGATTGTGGCCGGGTATGGTTTATCACTGTGCAGTGTCCATGGCGAATCAATGCAATCACGCATTGTCCCCAGTTCGCTGATTGATACATCGCCTGAGTACCCCGGTGCGCCATCAGAATATATCGCGTTCGGCAGGCTGACCCGATGATTGTTAATCGATATAGATTTTGTATCAATAACGCGTGCTGATATCTTGCGCAACTTTATACGATGCGCATTGTGTCCTGATGCGCGCAGCGGTAATCCAGATGCAACATAGGAAAAGGTATATTTTTCTGCATCGTACAGTGCATTGGCCGAAAAGTATTCCAAGCACATTGTGCCATTGCGATTTACGGTCACATATGTCGTGTCACCAATCACCGCCACAGATGTAAAATAGCCATTTGTTGTATATAATCCCCACGCAGAAATCCCCAATGCAGAGTTATGATTCAAAACCGCCATATTTCCATCTGCGCACACGACAAATAACTGCTTGGTCGCACTGTTATACGCCATATCTGTGGGCGTGGTCAGCAGGTGCTTGGCCACGGCACACAGGTCGTTTGCATTATAATTTTCGCCGATTTCGTCCAGGCTGAGTTCGCGAATATCACGACCACTGGATGCGATAAAGACAGTCGCGCCTTCGATACGCTGGGGCGGCAGATAGCGACCGGACAGACTGCCGATAAATGTGTGCTGTTTGACATTAACTGATGATGGGGTCAGCGGCTTGCTGGAAATTGCCCATTCGCCCACAGTCGTTAAAATTTGCAGGTTATCACTGCTGACCACGGTACAAATCTGTTGCCGCTGGGCCGATAACAGTGTGATAAAAATCGCTTCGTCATCCAGACCAGTGCCAACATCAAAGTTTGTATGATTGCCAACACACGACATCCAAACACCACTGGGCCAATCACGCGAACCACCAAAGACCAATCTGTCCTGATGAAATGTTATGCTGCACGGCCAACCGCGACGCGTACCGAATGCGGCTTCGCGCCAGTCTGTGACCGGGGCTGTTGGCAATGTATATGTTCCATTGGTGTGGGCGACGACCTGGGTCGCACTGATGTATTCAGATACAACCCACTGCTTGTCCAACAAATACAGACAACCGTCAACATTATCAGGTGTCCAAAAATCTGCGCTGGTTGTTAGTGTTGCAAAATTGTTGCCGGCACTATTTGCTGTGACAGTTATGGTAATATCTGTGGCATCATCAAATTTCATAAACGGCATCTTGCGCGTAAGGGTCACGCTATCCACCAAGAAATCAAATAACGCCAACTTGAAACTATCTGCGCTTAGTCGCAAAATTCGTGGCTGAAAATCAGGATGAACAAATATCATCGTCCCAAAACGCTGGGCGTATTGCAACTTTGCAATGGATGATGCATCCCATGGAGTGCTGATTACCTGAAACAATTTATTGTCGTGAAATATGTACATATACAAATCTGTCAGTGCCAGGATATAATCTGCATCTTCGGCAACAGAAAATGGTATCAGGCGTGCATCAGACGGTAATTCATATACACTGACCAGGCCACTGCGACGCGATAGTCCACCACCCGATAGCACATCCATATTTTCCAACCGTGATAGTCCATTCAGATTATCACGCGCATAAAATTCCGGCGCGACACAACCATCAGCAAATGAATTTTGCGTTTTTATAAAATCTGCCATGATAAAATCCTTTGGCTAAAAACGAGTGTTGATTAGTGAAAAGTTTTCTATGCCGCAATTGGCTGATGTTGTGCTGTCGATATATTTTGCAGATTGCATTTCTGTTTCGTACAACGCAACCAGCATCCGAAAGACTGTCTGATCCCCCAACAGCGGAATACAAAATTCCATCGCCAGTTTCGTCGCAACCAATGATATAAAATAACTGGGGAAATTTTCCGGCGCAACGCGTACTGTTCCAACAACAGACAATGATTCAGATGGTGATATTACCCGATTGCCAATTATTTGACCGCTGCATTTTATTATTCTTAATACATCAGACGGAATAACAAATTCGCCGTCAGTTGTCTTGTTTAATTCAAAAGACTTGGTCGCAAAACGCCACGGATGCGATGCAATCAATGCATCAACAACTGGGTCGAACAATGTGCGCGATAGTTGCGCAGGTGCACTGTCGTCGGTCAGGGATTGAATTGGCTGTTCGCCCAGTTTTAGTAATGCCATTGAACACAAGTCTATTTTTGTAAGCATATATGCCCCCTTTGGCTGAATAAAAAGGGGTTGGTGGTATAAAAACCACCAACCTGACATTAGAAAGGAAAGGTATTGTTATATGTTATGCCAAGGCAACAGTTGTCACATTTAATTCTGTGATGTTAATCGCCTTGATTACTGTGCTGTCAGAACCATTGATAATCACAATATCACCAATATTCATCAATGTTTTTACATTGTTGAAATAGCCGTTGGCTGTAATTGTTGCCAATGTTTCATTCGCACTGGAATAGTGCCACAATGTAAAGCCATTTGCGTATGCAATTACAGATAAATTTTTATTTTGAAATGCCATCTGTTTTTCCTTTGGTTGTTATTGATTAAGCGGATAATTCATCTGCACATTTAATGCGAACGATACCATCGGCATCAATTAAGACCGCACCCTGTGACATGCTGTTGCTGATAAAGTGCGCTGCACGTTCGCCATGCCATGAAATATCTGTCTTGACTTCCTGGCCACAGGCATGACCAATACTGGACGCGTGATAAATAAAGCAATCGCGATTTGCCCCAACAACTGGCAAGCCATTGTACAAAACCCAATTGATACCCAACCATTTGCGGGCTGTGCCACCATTTAACAATGGGGTTTCTTCACCAACATAATCGGCCGATACAAATTCGTCCATGGACAGCAAATCATTCCACTGACGCACACCAACAACCGCGAAACGACGACCGTCGTCTGGAACATCATTCGCATTCAAGGCTTCGACTGCTGACAAAATCAAATCTTTGGTCAGAATGGTTGAATAATCACCAACCGATGCAGTTGCAGAATTCATTGCACTAACAATCAGTTCATCAGTCTTGCGACCCAGTGCATATGCACCAGCAGACGCAACAACACGGCGTTCATCAACATTGGTTTTCAATTCATCCAATGCATCAACCCAGTCGCCGGCATAATAATCCTGCAACAAACATTCCACAGGTTCATGATTCAAATTCATCACTGGTACAATACCGTGACGCGATTTTGTGCTGGCTGTGCCCTTGCCTACTTTTTGAAAAGTCGTTGATGCACCAACAACCACAGATTTACTGCGGATTGTGCCACGCAATTTTGTGCCCATTTGCTGATAAGCCAAATGAACATCTGCTTCGAACTGCTTTACAAAGACATTGTCGATAGAAACAGACATAAAAAATCCTTTGGTTAAAAATGAAAAAAGGCGCACAAAAAATATGCGCCGACTTAAATTCTGAATGTATGGTTATGCGTGTCGCGCCACACATCAGAAAAGGTTCGGGTTCTGCACGTGTGCAAAATTATCCGAAATAAAAAATTCAGTCAGACAATAAATATCTGACTGAAACTTTTATTAAAATAAAACCCCGCAATTATGCGGGGAAATTATTATTTTTTCTTTGCGCAAGATTTCTTGGCAACTGGCTTTTTAGCAGCAACTTTTTTAACCGCTACTTTTTTCGCAGGTGCTTTTTTTGCAACTGGTTTCGCAGCAGTTTTTTTAGCAACTACTTTTTTTGCAACTGGTTTTTTAGCAGCAACTTTTTTAACCGCTACTTTTTTTGCAACTGGTTTTTTCACAGCAACTTTTTTAACTGCTACTTTCTTTGCAGGTGCTTTTTTTGCAACTGGTTTTTTAGCAGCAACTTTTTTAACCGCTACTTTTTTCGCAGGTGCTTTTTTTGCAACTGGTTTCGCAGCAGGTTTTTTAGCAGCCACTTTTTTTGCAGGTGCTTTTTTTGCAGCTGGCTTTGCGGCAACTACTTTCTTTGCTGCTGGTTTTGCAGCAGGTTTCGCTGCTGATTTTCTTTTCAAAAATGAAAATGCCATTTCCTCTCCTTTTACATTTGCTTTGCTTAGAACAAATTCTAAATTTTGTTCTTACTTTATATTTTATCTGAAATGTAAATTTTAGTAAAGCGGAAAGTGCATTTTTTATTTATGAATATAATTTTTTGAATCCGTTTTCTATTTTGCGAACATATTCTGGGTCGCTGTCGCGCCAATATTTTGGATCACGCATCATGCGACGCAAATCAGAATCAGATAAATTTTCTAATGCATTTTTATCTGTTTCAACGGTTGGCTCCATTGATTGCATCATCTTGTAAACGCTTTGGATTCCCTGGGGTGTGGCGCACAGTGCATCAAACGCATCACGGGGTAAAAACTTTTCACCAAATGTATTTATTGCGTTTAATGCATCGCGTGTTTTTTCATCACCGCCAAAAAAGTTTTTTAATTCAGCGAATGCATTTTTTTCGTTTTGAACAGAAAACAATTCTGTGATAACTGGTGATAAATATTCTTCGGCAATTTTATAAATCTTTTCAACCTGTGAATTAGTTAATCCAATTTCAAGAAATTTTTCACGCACATTTTCGTCATCAAAAAATTCGTTTGTTGGATATTCTGATGCACTGTTTGGGACACCGATTGCGCGATTAAATTTTGCGCGACCATCAGCATCAGATTCATCGGTTGGCACAGATACCATTGTGCTCATTTTCTTTTCCAGTTCTGCATACGATTTCATCAGTGCTGGGGCATTTAGTGTTCCGTCATTATTCAGAAACTTTTCAGGGATTTTATCCATCTGTCTTTCCTTTGGTTTCGGTTGCCTTGCGCAGGAAGTAAATCCCGCCAAGTGTGAATACTGTTTGCAGGGTTGCGAATATGTCGCTGTCACCGACCAGGTATGCACATATTGCCGATATGATTCCAGTGGCTGATATTATATATGTGCGATAGCCGGATAAAAATCCGCCCCTAATAACACGTTTCATATTTCGTTCCCTTTGTTATAAATAGAACAACAGGCCATCGATATCTGCGATATAGCCGCGGGCAATTGCCCACGCAGGCATTCTATCTGCATGGTGAAATTTTATCGCACCAAAACAATGATCGCCCAATGTGCCACGCAACATACGTTGGGCAACGCGCAGGCACATTTGAAAACTGGATGTGTTCACAGGCACCGATAGTTTTGTATGATTTGGGGATTTTGGATTCAGCGATTCAAACAAATCAGCATCTGATATCAATACTGATATGTCCGTGCCGGATGCAGATACCAGATTTGCAATCATTGATGTTAATGCTTCGACCACGGCCAATGATGATGCAGATGTTTCCGCATAAACCAATCGTGCAACCTTATATGACATGCCCTGTTCCATATCTGTATTCTTTATCAGTGTCAGATGCATATTCGCGTTCCTTGGGTTATTAAATAAAAAAACCTGTGCGAAAATGCACAGGCTTAAAAAAAGCAAAAAAAATACCACATCGAAATGTGGGTATAAGTTCCGCTGTTTATGTGTATAATATTATCATAATTTTCATAAAAAGTCAAGACAATATTTTTTAATCAAAAAACACCGCCGTTGCCGGCGGTATTTCCGAATGCCCCGAAAGGAAGGAAAGGAGAAAAAGAAATGGGCATTCTAAACTAAGTTCAGAACCCAGGCCCAGAGGAGAGAGAATGTAGGAGGGAGTCTGAAAGCCTGAGTCCCGCAGATGCTTTTGGCACCTGGTCATCGGGTTTTATCCCTTTGACGATTCGAAATGTAATACACTTTTAACCATTTGTCAAGTGATTTGTCAAAAAAATTTTTTTGTGTGTTTTTCTGTCCCCTTTCCTTTGTTTCCTAGGAAATGGTACTTGTTGAGAAATCCGGGCATCATGGAATAAAATCAATCCGTGCTGAGCCCTGGAAATTCAGGCGTTTAGCCCAAAACACATGGAGAGAAAATATGACACACGAAGATGTTTGGCGGGCGATTGAACGCTTTGCAACAGAACACGGCATGTCTTGTTCTGGGTTGGCCAAATGCAGTGGATTGGACCCAACGACCTTTAATAAAAGCAAGCGTTGGTCCAAAGAAGGACAGCCCCGATGGCCGTCAACGAACAGTATTTCAAAAATACTGGCGTCCACTGGTGCCAAGATTCAGGACTTTACAAAGTTTATCGATCCACCAGAGATGGGACGCGAATAAAAACTTTTTTGCACGGTAGTTTCGACACCCCAAAACCACAATATATCTCGTATTGTGGTTTTTTATTGGACAGATTCTGTTTCATAGTCTAACATATACATATGTTGCGCGGCATTCGTATTTATACATCAGACGACGCGTGGCGGCAAATCTTGACTGATTTGGGCGCGACGGTGTTGGACACGCCCGACGCATCGGGAATTCAGTTTGATTCACTGGGGATAGAGATGCCAATATCCGGCCTGGGGTTAAAATCGGCCATATTGGGCGCAAACGACAGCGGGCATATATTAAAGAAAATATTTGGAACGGCACCAAAATTACCACACTTACAATCACAGATTATCGTATTGCTGTACAAAACGGGCGGAATGGGCAATGATGAACTGAAAAGCGCGTTGGGCTATGCCCCCGGGATCGCCACACACACGATTGACAATGCGATATATCAACTGCGCCGGAAATACGGACACGAATTCATCAAAAATGAAAATGGGGTGTATAAAATTGGCAAATTATAAACTGATATCGCTGGACAAAATCCCCAGCACCCAAGACTATGCCCACGAATTGATTACCAACGGGCGCGCATCCGACCATACCGCCATCCTGGCCGAGGCCCAATCCGCCGGCCGTGGTCGTTATCGCCGAACATGGGTATCGCATCACGGCAATGTATATATCAGTTTTATTTACAACAGCGAAGAACGCGACCCACGACTGTCTTATTCGGTGGCGGTGGCGATTGCCGAAACACTGGCATCGTTTGGTGTACGCCCGACAATTAAGTGGCCAAATGACATATTCGTTGACGGGGCGAAAATTGCTGGCACCCTGATTGAATACAACGGCCCCTTTGTTATTATCGGGATTGGGATAAATATTCAATCAAACCCAACCGTTGAACGGTACAAGACAACAAAACTGGACAATTATTCCGTTGTCGTTTCCAAGACCGAGGTTGTAAACCGCCTGATGCGCAATATGGACAAATGGATTCGTGCAGATTTTCGCGCAGTGCGCACACGGTGGATGGACATGGCTGCCGGACTGAACGCGCCTGTGAAATACCAGGGCGAAGTTGCCGAACTGATTGGCATCAATGAAAACGGTGCATTGGTGTTGCGTCGTGGAACGCGGTATTTATTAGTTTGGGGCGATGAAATTTCTGTTTAACTAAAAATCCCCCAAACGGGGGATTTTTTAAGTTCAAAGTGCAAATGTGGAAAAATTAAACACCTTTGTCATTCCGGGGCTTGACCCCGGAATCCAGGTGAAAACAAATAAAAAGGAAACATAACCTGGGTCCCGTGGTCAAGCCACGGGATGACAGAGTTTTTTTTCAAAAAACTCTGTTTAAATTTACTGCGATAAACTTTTATTTATCTTAGTATTTGCGTCGTGACGAATAATCTATTATAATGTGTGTGTTATGGTGTATTGCCATAATGGGGTGTGATGACCCGTGCAAGAAGCGTTTGGAAACGAAATCCA
>JAZTWE010000017.1:0-4367 GCA_045635705.1 Candidatus Enterousia sp. | reverse complement strand
CAACCCACCCTGTCAAACTATACATAATCCGCATACCCGCCAAATAAAAAAGCGGGGCCAACACCCCACTTTACAATTAAAGCAAAATATAAAAAACTACTTTTTACTCTTTGTAATTTTTTTAATTTTCTTAATCTTGCCCTTTGCCAAATCGGCAACCTTTTTAATACCCTTTTCCAGTTCGCTATCATCGGCCGCCGCTGTTTCAACAGGCTCCACCGCTGAACAACAGAATGGACATTTTGTCGCTGCATTGTTAATTGTCGATTTGCAATACGGACACGCGTGTGTTGTCACTGGCGCCTTAGCACGCGCCTTGTTCACCGTGCGCACAAACAAGAATATTGCAAACATAGTAATCAAGAAACTAACAATCGAATTCAAGAACAACCCCAAATTCAATGTTGTTGCACCCGCAGCCTGGGCCGCAGCAATCGTTTCATAGTGTGCCCCTGCTTCGCCACCACCCAGCACAAAGAACCACTGGGAAAAATCAACCCCGCCAATCAGCAGCCCAATCGGCGGCATCAAAACATCTTTTACCAGTGAATTTACCACACTGGTCATAACGCTACCAACGATAATACCAACCGCCATATCGATTGCATTACCACGATGAATAAAAGAACCAAATTCTTTAACTAATTTTTTTATTGCCATCTTTCTTTTCCTTATTGTTTTTTACATGTTTTTTTATTGCACTAACAACCTTGTCCAAGGTCTTGCGCAGACTCTCGTCACGGGTTTCAACCGTAATATCTGCCATCGCATATGTCTGATAACGCTCATCAATCAATTGCCCCAAAATCATACGACTATCGGCGTGCAGTAATTGCGGACGCGTATCACGCGATTTTGTCCTTTTTACAAGCAGTTCCAGGTCAGCCTTTAACCAAATTGTCAACGCATTATTCAGCAAAACTTCGCGCACCGCCGGGGTGATAAACGCCCCCTCGCCCGTGGAAACAACTTTCAACGCCGGCGCCGTATCCAACAGCCGTTCAACCACACGCTGTTCTACACGACGAAATTCCGCCTCGCCATACATTGAAAAGATATCCACCACACTACAACCGGCTGCCGCCTCTATCTCTTTATCAGAATCAACAAACGGAATTCCCAATGTGCGTGCAAGGGCCCGGCCAACACTGGTCTTACCCGCCCCCATCAAGCCCACCATAACAACAGGCCTATCGATTATTTTTTCAAACTCTGCTTTCATAACAAGCCTTATCATACCCAAAAATATTCCCAACCACAATAAAAAATGTTTTTATTGTTTTTTTAGCAACATAAATATGATATAATTCATATCAAGAAATAAAAAGAGAGAACTATGAAACACACAAGTTTTTTAATTTCATCATTACTGATTTTGTTGTCAGGCACGGTGCATGCGGCGCACTTTAACCGGCACCATGCAAACAGTTTGGCCACCCGCAACATTGGCACGATGCAGCATTCAATCACACATACCGCAATGCAAATGTTCTCGGGCACGCCGACCGTCACGGTACGAAACGACATCGCAAAACCATCGCCTGATGAATATGGCCAAATGCCGATATACGGCACTGCGCCAATGTACGGCGAATATGAGGCATACGAATTCTATGGCCGCAGCGGCGGCGACATTTCAAACGCCATTCAAAACACATGGATGTCATGGAATCATTTTTCCGACAATGTAAAATATCAATCTTTTGACCGCATTGATTCTGACCAAGACCTGGCCATGATTGCGGTCAGCGGCGGCAACCTACAATCTATCAACAACAGTCGCTGGGGCGCATTTGCCGGATATTTGGGCGGCGAACAATCAACAGAAACAATCGACCTGACTAACAACGGCGGTTTCTTTGGCGCATATAGTGAATTAAACCTGGGCGGATTCCGCGTGACCGCGATGGCTGATTTGGGTATGTCACAAAACGAAATGGAACACGACAACCTGTCTGACAAATTCACAAACATTTGGGCCGGTGGCGCAATTGATTTGTCATACGGTATTGCGCTGGACAAAACATTCTTTTTACGTCCGGGCATATACGCTGGATACACATGGATTCAATCCAAGAATTACACATCAGCACTGGGCGAAAATATCGTGAACAGCGACCTGAACATGTTTGAAATCGCACCTGGAATCACCGCGATTAAGCACATTGACGACGGCTGGTTTGGAACAATGTTTGTCCGCTATGTTTACCAAACAACCGACGGTGGTGAAACCAAGATTGACAACACCCCTATTCCCGAATTGGAAATCGACAACTTTACCGAATACGGGCTTAGCATTAAAAAGTCAATCGAACAATTCGACATGTCGGCAACAGTCGGTCGCCACGAAGGCGCCCGCGACGGTTGGTTCGGCGGCCTCAGCCTAAAACACATATTTTAAACACAAAAAAATCCCCCACTTGGGGGATTTTTTTGTGTTTAAAACATCCTGAACGCGATTCTTTGGCACGACGGCGCAACTTCCGAAATATTTGTGTATTACGAGACATTTTAAACGCCATCGCCATTGGGGTTATAGGTTGCGCATGCGATAAACACACACTATTTGTACGAATTTGTTGTAACGAATTTAAATAAGAATCTATAAATTCATGCGACTTATTATGACGCAAGATATACCGACACTGACGCATTATCACACGATACCGCTTATATGCCGATACACGAATTTGCCTCAATTCATTATTCGTAAGCCGTATCGGCACAACAACCCACATATCGCGTAACAATGAATATTTTGAACCAGGTTTTGGCACATCATTTTTATCAACAATCGTAATATCAACCCCACGCCCAAATACAGAAATATAAAACATGCGCTTCCACGACCACTTTAAGGCCCGCAGAACAACCCCCGCATCCCCCGGCATCGCCGCACGCAGCCGCGACAAGTCGGCCAAGATACAGACATCAATATCACTACATTTATCCCAGTAATAGTTTGTTATTGACCCATGGATAAAAACATCCACAACATCAGACTTTTCAATTGGAAGTTTTGCAACCATCGACAAATATCGCACAAATTCCCACACTGTCATTTGCAATGTCTGATTCACCAGCGGATTTAAACGTACGCGCGATTCCCACACCCGCGGCGCCAATTTTTTATGATACTTAAACATACCATCCCCCAATACCATTATTACAACTACGATGACGATGATGACACTTCATCATCATCGCCATTATCACCGTACGCACAAAAATCAGTATAAGAATAACTTCCCGTCTCATCTGTAAATGTAACCCCGGCCGGCACAAACAATGCACACCCAGACACTTCTGAAACCAAACAAGATTCAACATCCCCAACTTTCACATATCCAGACGGACACGATTCACTAGCCAAGATAACATCTAAACTTTCTAACGTCATCCAATTCTCCGGACACGTTTCAGATGGTCCTTCCGCATATAAGTTACATATACAAAGAACATACAACAGACATAAACACAATAAATATTTTTTCATACTCAACCTCTAAAAATACATAGAATCAATCACTGCTTGTCTAAATTCTCTATAATAAGCAGGTGAGGTAGACTGCCACATGTACTCACAGTAATTATAACAACCCGCCCTACACTTTATACTGCCTTCGTATACCCTTGCCATCACCCACAAAGAATTCACAGGACTAACCAATTTACACCAACAGTTTTTTTGCGCATCCACACCATCGTTATAAGCATACATTTTTAATCTATCTGTCGTATCCCCCACATTACCCGAGGTTTCAGAACACAACGCCACACTTTCATATTTGACTCCATTACACGTCATCCCAGAATACGTGTACCCTGACGTCCCACTCGAGGAACTACAAGGAGCGGCATCAGTATTATTTAATCCTTTTACACATTGCACCACAGCAAACGCTGGGACACTCAAAACAGTGCCAACCGCAGTTAATAATAAAATTTTTTTCATTGTCTTTTTCTCCTTTTTTACAAACAAAAAACCACCGATTTACATAGGTGGTCAGGAGGTTAGAGACAATCACTAAGAATTGTGCTGCTTATTCAATATATTCGCAAGCCCTCCTGACAACAGGGTCAGGAGTTTATTTTCGTCTGCAAAATCAAGCACGAAAAAACACGCCAATCGGCGCGCCCTTGGATTTCGTTCCACAGACGCTTAGTGCAACGGGTCTCTACACCCCATTATGACCATCGATCATAACACATGCATTATAACGGATTATTTTTCGTTATGCAAATACAATGATAAATAAAAGTTTAGTTTACAAAACACATTAAGTGTTTTGTCATTCCGTGGCTTGACCACGGAATCCAGGTGAAAGCAAATAAAAAGGAATAATAACCTGGGTCCCGGTGTCAAG
>JAZTWE010000016.1:0-9875 GCA_045635705.1 Candidatus Enterousia sp. | reverse complement strand
CATCACGAATTGTCAGGTTTAATAAATCATATTTACCAGACATTTCAACAATGCATGCACCGTTTTCAGCCAAGCCCTTGACAGATGTGCGTGCCAACTGGTCCTGGGCCGCCGCAACCTTGTTTTGCAATTCGGCCGCCTGGGCCATCAATGATTCCATATCCATTTTGTCCCCCCGTATTACTTTTGATTTTCAATGTGCAACATTTGCAAAACCTTGGTCGGCACATGGTTATATTGTGCCACCAGGTCAGTTAATTCCAGCGATGGAATAACCTGGGTGTTTGCCTGGGTCACCATGGCGTTCAATGATGCAGACTGTGGCGTGGTTGATACCACCGGGATAAGGCGCACCGCGCCAGATGGCGCATAATTCAGTCGTTTGATTTCGATGAATTTTTTCTTGGTGTCGCGTTCTTCGAAAATACCAATGAAATAATTTTCACGAACCCACTGTTTGAATTTTGGAACCTGTTGGGCAGTGCACCCCAGGTGCGCCGCCCATTGTTCATCAGTCCAGGTTAATTGTTCTGGTGTCATTCATTATTCCTTTACAATTTCTGCACCTGTTTTCTGGTCGATACCAACCATGGACATACGGGTCTTGCCGCGTTTGTCTGCGCCCAAATAGCGGACATAGACACTGTCTCCTTCTTTGATTTTGGTATCTTCAATCTTGGCAATGCGTTCGCCGGTGATTTCAGAAATATGAACCATAGATTCAAAACCACCCAAAATTTTTACAAACAAACCGAAATCTTTGATACCGGAAACAACACCTTGATAAATCTGGCCAACTTCTGGTTCTGCAACGATTTCTTTGATACGCGCAATTGCGGCATCGGCATCGTCCTTGGTTGTGGCCAAGATTTTTACAGTACCGTCATCTTCCAAATCAATTGTTGTGTTTGTTTCGCGAACCAAGGCCTGGATAACAACGCCACCCTTGCCGATAACATCGCGAACCTTGTCCGGATTGATTTTCATTGTGTACATTTGTGGGGCATATTCAGACACGTGGTCGCGTGGCTTTTTGATTGCTTTTTCAATCTTGCCCAAGATGTGCATACGGCCGTCTTTTGCCTGGGCCAATGCCTTTTCCATAATTTCAAATGTAATAGATGTGATTTTGATACCCACCTGCAATGCGGTGATAGCCTGGTCGGTACCGGTCACCTTAAAGTCCATATCACCCAAGTGATCTTCGTCACCCAAGATGTCGGTCAATACAGCGTAATCGTCACCTTCCTTAATCAAGCCCATTGCAATACCTGCAACTGGGCGTGTCATTGGAACACCACCGTCCATCATCGCCAATGTTGCGCCACACGTTGTCGCCATTGATGATGAACCGTTTGATTCCAAGATATCAGATACAATGCGAATTACATAATCGAACTTTTCACGGCTGGGGACCATTGGGTGAACCGCGCGCCACGCCAAGTTACCGTGACCAATTTCACGACGACCTGGGGACTTTAAGCCTTTGGCTTCGCCAACGGAATAGCCAGGGAAATTATAGTTCAAGATAAAGTCGCGTTCTTCGGCACCATCCAATGATTCAATTGGCAGGGCATCCTTGCCCCCACCCAATGTCAATGATACCAAGGCCTGGGTTTCACCGCGTGTAAACAAGGCCGAACCATGTGCGCGTGGTAATACGCCCAATTCAATTTCAATCGGACGAACAGTCTTGTTATCACGACCGTCAATACGTGGCTTGCCCGCCAAGATATTGCCGCGCATAATGCGTGCAGTCAGATTTTCAATAACTTCATCAGCCCATGATTCCAAGGTTGATGTCGCAGTTGTGGTTTCTGGGAACAATTCTGGGATACGGGCCTTGGCCTGGGCATGAATGTCCGCCAATGTTTCCAAACGAACCAATTTTTCTTTAATCTGCAAGGCTGCTTCAATCGCTGGGGCAAAAGATTCAAAATCTGATTCCATCAACAATTGTTCAGCGGTCTTTTCAGGTGTTGCCCAACGTTCTTTGCCAGCCTTGGCCGCCAATTCGTTAATCGCAGCGATAACCGTCTGTTGCGCGTCAAAACCAAATTTTACCGCACCCAAGACAGTTGGCTCATCCAATTCACCGATTTCAGATTCAACCATCAAAACGCCGTCTTTGGTTGCAGCAACAACCAAATCCATTTCTGATTCTTCGACCATTTTTTTAGATGGATTCAAAATGTACTGACCATCAGCATAGCCAACACGCGCCGCACCAATTGGGCCCTGGAATGGAACACCGGACAACGCCAATGCCGCAGATGATGCAATCATCGCCAAGATATCAGGCTGATTCTTTTTGTCATATGAAAATACCTGGGCAATGATTTGAACCTTGTTCTTGAATGTTTCTGGGAACAATGGACGGATTGGACGGTCAATCAAACGCGCAATCAATGTTTCACCAGTGCTGGCGCGACCTTCGCGTCTGTCGCGCGAACCAGGGATACGACCCGCAGATGCAAATTTTTCCTGGTAATCAACGGTCAAAGGAAAGAAATCTTGTCCTTCGACAGCGGACTTTTCAGCGCACACCGTCGCCAATACCATTGTGCCACCCATTGTCGCCAATACAGAACCGTTCGCCTGTTTTGCCATACGACCTGTTTCCAGGCGCAGTGTTTCATCACCGTATGGAATTTCAACAACAACAGGATTATTCAAATGTGTTTTTTCGTCTTTGTTAAATAAACCAAATAACATTTTTTTCTCCATTTATTTTTGTTATTTTATCGCGAAGAAAAATTATTCATTTTTACACTCTGACCGCCAAGTATAAAAACGAACAATTTCCCCTTCGCGCCATATAAATTATAAAGTATATTTATAACATTTCAAGTCGTTAGTCTGCTTTTTTGAACTAGGAATTTTGTCTTGTGGAATTTGGGATTTTTTGCCCTATAATTAGGAAAAAAAGGAGCAAAAAAAATGACAGAGCAAGACCAAGATTTACAATTTTATCGTACACTGGGGAAAAATTTACGCGCCGCACGTGAACGCATTGGAATGTCAATATCTGATTTGGCAATTGCATCTGGTGTCACAGCAAAAAATATAGAAAATTATGAAAGCACATTGGAAATAATACCAATCTATGATTTCCTGGCACTGGCCAAGGCAATGAATTACCCATCAGAAATCGAACCAAAAAATAATCTGTGACAGATTTACTTCTTGGCTTTTTTGGCGGACTTCTTTGTCGGCGATGCCCCCAGTATCTGCATCTGCATTTGGATAATCATGTTTTCTTTTTCTTGGATTCGTTTTAATAAATTTTCGTTTTCAAGTTTTATTTTATCCAATGCTGCGCGACTGATAACCAACTGGTTCGCCATTTTTTGATTGCGTTTTCTGTTCAAGAAAAACGCAAATAACGCGCCACATATTGCGCCAGTTGACGCGCTAAGAACATCAAAAAGTGTTTCCAAGACCATGGAAACACTTTAACATTTTCATAAAAATATTCACTAGGTCTATTTTCGCATACCGGTTTTTTTATCAATCCAAACCTGTTCAGCGGCAATTTCCATCATTGGCATATCTGATTTGCTGTCTGAATACGCGCGAACGACATTTGGAATGATTTTATTTTCTTTGGCCCATTCGTCCATAACCAATACCTTGTTGCGGCCCCAGCATAAAAATTCATAACGCCATGGCTGTTTTTTATTTGTACGCGAACAAAAGACCGCATCAAATTTCATATCGCGAACCAATGCCGGCAACAGATAATCCGGACTGGCCGAAACCATTATAACCTTGCGGCCAGCGTCACGTTCCGCCTGGACCCGTTCCTTGGCCCAACCAAAGCGTTCACGCTTGTGCTGTTTAATAAAGTCCGCAGAAAAACGACGAACCATATCAGTCGTCATAAAACGACGAATGTTTTCACGCCACCATATACCATCGGGGTTAAACCAGCGAACAACGCCGCATACCAACATCAATGGCAGATACAACCATGGACGAATGCTGTGTCGAAAGCAATAACGCGCAAATTCAACATTTGAATCACCTGCAGATAATGTGCCGTCAAAATCAAATAAAACAACATCTGTTTTTTGCAACATAAATTTAGCCTTTTTGTTTTGTTCGCGATGATTATAACAATTTGATTTTCAAATCGCAACAATGATAAAAAAGCCCCGAACGGGGCATTTTTATTTACGGCGCTTTATTTTGTTACGCAGGTTTTCAATTCCAAAATACAATGCCGGTGTCAGGACAAATGTAAATATCATACTGGCCAGCATACCACCAACCATAACCGCCGCCATACCAACCTTGGTACCGTCACCCGACCATAACTGGGGCAGCATACCCGCAACAACCGCAATAGAAGTCATTAACACCATGTTCTTTTTAGATGTTAATTCTTCCCACAGGGCATTGTACGGTTTTTCACCAGCATTTACACGATTTATCGTTGGTTCCAAAACCAAGATGTTATTATTAACCACCAAACCAACCAACATAACAAACGCCAACATCGCACCAACATTCATTGTCGCACCTGACAAGAACATCAAGATAAACACGCCAATAAAACTGGTGATGATTGATGTTGCGATCGTAAATGGGTGTGCCAGCGAATTCAAAATGGCCGCCAGCAACATAAATGTCAATATTGTCGCCAGCAAGAAGGCCTTGCCGATTTCGGCGGTGGTTTCACCCTGAATTTCAGACATACCCCCGAATTCTGTTGAATAACCAGGCTGCCAATCAATCTTGTTCAGGATGGATTGAACCTTGGCCTGGACAACACCCATTGTTGATTTACCGATATTGATATCAATTTCAGTAATTCTGTTTTTATCAATACGAATAATATCTGGGGTTGCAGGACGGCGTTGTATCGTCCCCAGTTCAGACAGTGGAACCATACCTTTTTGTGAATTGACATAGACATTGTCGAACAAGGCCGCTGTCTTGAATGGTTCTGCGAATTCCAAGATGATTGGATATTCTTCGCCATTTTCTTTGTAATCATATTCATCATTACCATATAGGGCCGCGCGCAGTGTCGCACCAGCATACGAATTGTTTACCCCCCAGAAATTCATTTTTTCCTGATTGGGAACAAACTGGGTTTCGTCTGTTGACTTTTGCTGGGCGCGAACAGCCGATTGCACTTCGGGGATTTGATTTACCAGTGCAATAATTTGATCGGCATATTCTTCGCGCAATGTGTCGTCAGCACCGATAACATTTAACACCAAATCAGCCGTTGATGACGATGATGCCTGGCCCGCAGAAATCTGAATTTCAACATCCGGAATTTCAGCCAACTTTGGCAACATTTGGCGTGACAATTCTTTGTCAGACAGGCTGCGTTTTTCCTTGTCAACCAATTCAACCTTGACATCGATATTCTGAATACCCTGGTCACCAATTTTGATTGTTGTTGCGGTGACTTCGTCAAAGGTGTTTAACTTTTCTTCGATTTGGCGCGCGATTAATTCAGACTTTTCATATGTTGCCCCCATCGGCGCACGGGCGGTAATAGTAATTTCATTTGCATCTGTTGATGGTGAAAATTCATTACCAACAAACTTCATCAATTGCGCCGATGCAATAAAAATCGCCAGCGCAATCACAATAACACGACCAGGGTGCGCAAATTGATATTCATACCACTTACGCAGTCGTGGCATTGTCGCGTTCTTGACAGCATTCTTTACTTTCTTTTCAGATTCGGGGCGTTTGTTGCTGGCCGACAGGCGCAAGAACAACGCAATCATCATTGGTGTCAATGTGAACGAGAACATCAATGACAACAATGTCAAGTACACAACCGTCATACCAAACTGCATCATAAAGCGACCAACAATACCGCCCATAAATGCCAATGGCAAGAACACAACAACATTTGTACCAACACCCGCCAAGACGGATACCGCAACCTTTTTGGTTCCATCGATTGCGGCGTCATAGGCTGATTTACCTGCACGCAATTCTTGCAATGCCGCTTCAATCAAAATAATTGCGTTTGATACCAATGTTCCCAATGCAGATGAATACGCCAATAATGTCATTGCGTTGACTGAAAACCCATTTGCATCCATAAAGAAGAAACCAGCAATTAACGATGCAGGAATTACAACGCCAGCGATAACTGTGGACCGCCAGTTGCGGGTAAATGCCAACAATACCAAAACAGTGAACAATACCCCAAGTACAATCCCATAAATCGTATCGTATGTATCATCTGCAATGGCCGTTGATGAATCATACACAATTTCAATTTCTGCATCGGCAAAATGTCTTTTCAAATCTGCACGATATTCATCCATTTCGCGATGCAGCGCATCTGAAATCTTAATCGCGTTACCGTCTGATGATTTTACAACAGATGCAATAACAACAGATTCGCCATTATAACGCGCACCTGTTTCAACATCACGTGCAGCATCGCGAACAGTCGCAACATCAGACAATTTGAAATTTTGCCCTTCGACAGTTGTAATGCGCAGGTTTTCAATTTCAGACACACTGGCAAATTCACCAATAAAACGAACATTGGTTGACGATGTACCTGATTCTATCTTGCCCCCAGGGACATTCAGGTTATGCGCACCCAACGCACCAATAATATCCATAATCGTAACACCGCGTGCAGCCATCAAATCAGGATTCATTTCGATACGCACGGCGCGTTCTAAACCACCAAATACAGACACACTGGCCACGCCGTCAATACCTGTGATTTTCGTTGATAAAACATCTTCGACATATTCTTGCAGGCCACGGGCATCAGCACCGTGCAGTGCGATATCAACCACAGATTGCTGTAACGGGTCCAGTTTTTCAACAACAGGTTGTTCCAGGTCACTGGGGAACTGTGTGGCCAGGGCATCGATTTTATTTTTAACCTCGGCCGATTTGTCGTTAACATTTACCCCCAGGTTAAATTCAGCCAAAATAAAACCGCTGTTCTCATACGAATAAGATGTCACTTTCTTGATACCCGCAACCTGGGAAATCGCATCTTCGGCTTTCTTGATTACCTGGGATTCTATTTCCGCAGGTGATGCCCCAGGATAGATAAATGTTGCCGTAACCAATGGAAAATCCATTGGCGGGGTGCGTTCAATATTCATCTTTGGGAATGAATAAAATCCCAACACCACCCAAAATAAAACAAACATCAGCGTTGTGATTGGTCTGCGTACGAAAAACTTTAACATAACTTAATCCCCTGTGAAAATTATTTTGTAATTTGAACCTTGGCACCATCAGCAATTGTAGACAGAATAACAACATCCCCGTCCATCAGCCCCGATGTAATATAGGCATTTTGTGCGTCTTGGCGTGATACCGTCACATTGCGAACAGATGCACGACCGTTTTGCACAACCATAACACTGTTATCTTTTACGGCATAAACGGGCACAAAATATCCATTGGCTGGGATTTGGGCATATTGCAGGCCATCGGCAACACCACTGGTTCGCACCAGGTACATTCCAGTATCAAAATCAATATTTTTTGATACGGATACAATTTTACCATCACCAATCTTTTGTCCTGGGCGCAGGGTTGCAATACGCGCACCTGATACATATGCGCGATTATTGCGCACCGCAACTGGTTCGTACAAAACACCGTCTGTGGCGGTCATTTCCTGGACATAGACGGGCGCACCAGTATCAATGGCACTGCGCGCCGGATTAAATACCAGCAACGCATTTTCAGCACCAATCGCCGCAAAGCGAAAGATTACCCAACCAACCAACGCAACCACACACGCACCATAAAAAATACTTTTGGTCTGCTTTGACTGTAAGTTTCGTTTTATTTTATCCATCTTTATTCACCTAACTTCTTTACCTGTTCTGCTGACATTAAAATATTGTACTTTGTGTTCAATAACGCCATATCCAGTTGATACAGCCCCGCTGATACATCCGCCAATTCAACCGCAGATGTTTGACCCGCACCAAATCTGTCCTGGGACAAGGTATAGGTCTTGGCCGCTAAATCACGCGCATTTTTCAATGTCTTTAAATTACCGCGCAGATGATCATACTGCTTAACCGCGTTATTGTATTCTTCGGTTGTTAATTTCTTGGATTTTTCCAAGTCTTGACGGGCTGCTTCGGCATTCATCGCATCAACAGTGGCGTTGGCACGATTCAGACCGCCACTGAATATCGGCATTTGAAACGCAACACCCCATGATGCTGATTGACTGCCAGCGGTGTCAAACATATGACCAACATCTGTCCCCATTGAATTAAAACTGTACGATGCAGTGGCCGCCAATGTTGGATAGCCGTTTGCGCGCTGGGCACGCGATTGACGTTCATACATCGCAATCTGTTCGTTCAAGATGTCCCACTGGGGCGTTGATTTTAATTCCCCGGCATTTAGCGCGCCAAATTCAGACGGGAATGCATCGGTTAATGTTAATTCTTCGTTAATATCGATACCTGCTATAATCTTTAACATGCGATGCGCCGTGTCACGATTAAACCGCGCATCAGACACATTGATTTCCTTGGTCGCGATATCAGATTCAATCTTTAACAAATTGCTGCGATTGGCGCGACCGGCTGATGTTAATTTAGATTTGGCCGCACGCGCGTTTTTCAAATCTGTTTCAGCCAACTTTACAATTTCATCAGTCATCTTGGCCGTCCAGTATAAATTAGCCGCCGCATAGCGCACTTCGCGCCGGGTTAATTCCTGGGCAGATTCAGACATTTTTACGGCTGATTTTACCGCCTTGACCGCGTTGCCAATTTTACCAAAGGTATAGATAGGCTGCGTAAATTCCAAACCCGCTGAAAAAATATTGTCTGGGATTTCCAAGTATATTTCTTTGTCTTTCAGCGATTCATTCAAGATACCAACAATACCGCCCAATTCAATTCCCATTGGTTCAGATGGATTTTCAACATTTACCATATTCATATATGTCGCATTGGCAGATAAATTAAACCAACGATTTGCATTTACAGCATCCAGTGAAGCCTCGGCCTTTTTGACATTGGCATCTGCTTTTTTCAAGTCGTGCGATTCGCTGGCTATCCGTTCAACAGCATCCGACAACGACAAATCCAGTGCATGTGATGGCAATACCAACCCCAAAACACACAATGCACCAACAAATGATATATTTCGTATTTTATTCATTACCTAACTCCACCTTTTTTAAAATATCATGCATAGTACGCAACGCATCGGTCAGGCGCGCCTCATCTTCACGCGAAGCACTGGCAAAAATCCGTTCGATACCCGTACGAAACATATCCATTGCAACTCGTGCCAAATCCGCCCCCGCATCAGATACACAATACCATGTGTTGCGACGGTCATCTTCGTCAATCGTGCGAATGACCAATCCGTCTGCTTCCAACTTTCTGAATGCCGCACACAGGTTTGGCGCAGACACATGTTCACGGCGCGCAATATCTTTCAGACGCGCACGACCACCATTGTGCAGACGCACCAAAATAGACATTAACTGGCGCGGATAGCCGGTCGTATCAACGCGTTCCAGCCGCAGCCTGTCAGCGATTTTATCCAGTGTCCAAATATTTTCTTCCATTAAACGAACAAATTCCTTGCGCGCCATTTATTCTTCCTTTATAATCGTTTTAGATTTGTATTCATTACAAACTTGAAAGATTATAAGTTTTAACGAATTTTATTTCAAGTACTTTTTTTCAAAAATTTTTGTAAAAAATATTTTTGTTATTGCAAAGTTGTTAAAGATAGATATAATTTAACACGCTATTGGGGTGTCGTCTAATGGTAGGACAAGAGATTTTGGTTCTCTTTATCATGGTTCGAATCCGTGCGCCCCAACCAAGATTTACAACCGTTCATGTTCAACAGAGCATCGAACGGTTTTCTTA
>JAZTWE010000015.1:0-3934 GCA_045635705.1 Candidatus Enterousia sp. | reverse complement strand
AACGAATCCATATTTAATCTTTCGCTGGTCCGTGGCCAGTGGCGAATTATATGGCCGTGGCCCCGTCCTGCGTGCACTGCCAGATATCAAGACCGCGAACAAGGTTGTTGAACTGGTTCTGAAAAACGCGACCATCGCCGTCAGTGGTATATGGCAGGCCGACGATGACGGTGTAATTAACCTGAATAATATCAATCTGACCCCTGGGGCAATTATCCCAAAGGCAGTTGGATCATCGGGCCTGACCCCATTGGCCAGTGGTGCAGACTTTGATGTGTCGCAATTGATATTAAAGGATTTGCGTGAACGCATTCGTCATGCATTGTTGGCGGACAGGCTGGGGCTGTTGTCGGACAAAGAAATGACCGCGACCGAGGTACTGGCCCGCAACGCCGATATGATGCGTATCTTGGGGGCGACATACGGACGATTGCTGCATGAATTTATTCGCCCATTGTGCGAACGCGGTCTGCAGATTTTATCGCGTCGCGGTATAATTTCGCCAATTCGCTTGAACAGCGATGCAGAATTAAAATACATGGCGCCAATTACGCAAATGGCGGTCACTGAAACACTAATTTAATCAGAATAAGGGGGAAACCATGAAAGACCTCGAACAAAATTATGCGCGCACATTTGCGACTGCTGCGGGTGCCCAGGTATTAAAACACCTGCGCCGGATAACGATTGAACGCGTCCTGGGGCCAAATGCCACAGATTCAGAATTGCGCAGCCTGGAAGCACAACGTGCGCTGGTTCATCAAATTGAAAGTTTAATAGAGCGGGGGAAATAACATGTCAACACAATCCAGTATCGTCGGTATTATTGATGTCCTGCGCGACAGTTGGTTTTTGATTGCGTTTTTCGCGGGCGTAATTTATTGGGCGGCGCGCCATGATTCTTCGCTGACGGAACTGGCACGTGCAGACGACCGCATAACGGCACTTGAAAATCGAACAACGATTCTTGAAACAGGCATTGGTCAAATTCAGATAAAGATAGATGACATCAAAGAAGATTTGAATTTGATTAAGTCTGCCGTTATGAAATAAAAATCCCGCCATTGGCGGGATTTTTAACTTTTGTTTCCAAACCGTGGGTTTAGTTCAATGCATCTTTCAATGCTTTACCTGGTTTGAATTTTGGCTGTACAGAAGCTGGGATTTTGATTGCAGCACCTGTCTGAGGATTGCGGCCTGTTGTTGCTTTGCGTTTTGCTGTTGTGAATGTGCCAAAGCCAACCAAGCGAACATCGCCTTTCTTTTTCAGAACTTTTGTTACTGTGTTAATAAATGCATCCAAGCAGCCAGCAGCAGTTGCTTTTGTAACTTCTACTTCGTTTGCGATTGCTTCAATCAATTGTTGTTTATTCATAACATTTCTCCTTTCATGAATTGATAGTAAGGTGTCCCGCAGCCCCAAGGCAATGTCTTTGGAATTCAACCCCACGGTTTTTGCGGATTTGAATTTTTTTGTCCGCTGCATGTCGCATATTCCAAGGACATTGCCTGCACTGCTTACCCGAATCGTAGAGAATTCCGCCCTTTAAGTCAAGAGCATAATTAAAAAATCGTAATTTTTTGCAAAAATTGACAAATTATGGTTTTACTACATCTGCCCGTACGGCGCGTGCGCCTGGTGTGTTATTTTCACAAAATACCCAATCGCCCTTGGCACCCTGAATATGTACCGAACGAAAATGATTTGGCGTCATCATCAGCATTAAAACGATAATCAGTGCCCAAAAACCGAACTTTGTAAACGACCATGGGGTTTTGAAACTATCGCGATTAAACTTGTCCTTTAACAGGTTTTGATACATCGCCCACGCCCATGTAAACAACAAAATAATTGCGCCAAAAAAGAACGCGATAATAATCGGCTGTTTCAAAGACTGCATCGCCATTGCAATTGTGTCCCATGTATTGCTGGCCGCGGGGCATACATATAAAACATTCGGGGCAATATCAGACGACACCTGTAATGCGGTGGTGGGCGACAACTGTAAATCAAAACTGGTCATCAAAACGATTGCCGTCATCATTACAATTGCAAATAACATTGTTGGTTTCATGATTTCTTGTCCCGTGTTTAGACATATTATACCACAAAATACTAATGCATTGCAATTTCAGAAACTTTTATTTATCATTAGTTTATGTTGCGCACGAAAAACAATATTATTGTTGCAATAACAACGCATCACAATGAAATGTTGCGCATATCTGTTCGTGCGCTGTCCCGGTTGCGGTCGGAATTCCTGTTAATGATTTATAATGATAATCCGTCGGTTCGTCTGACGGCGCGCTGTGTTCGTCGCATGGGGTATCGTGGGCGACTGCGTATTATCAACGGGTGTCGGGATTGCGGGGAATTGCTTAGTCGCCTGGAAATTTTACAGGACATAAAACATCGGCAAATAAAATCAGACTGGATTATTTTTGTAAATTCGGGTGATGTATTGCGTTCGGTCGGTGTTCCGGTGGTGACCCCTGATATTTTTGCGGTTGTTCAATCGCGTGTTGTCTTGCGTGGCACAATGTTGGATTGCTTGCGCTTTGTTGAATGTCCATGGGGCTATGATTTTAACAACGGCGAATTTGATATGGTGTGTCCCAACCTGGGGGTGGCGGGTACGCCGCTGCGTACATCAGTTATGGTTGGGTTGTCTGATTTATTGATTGGTCACATGGATAAAATTGCGGGGATTGATGCATCGTTGCCATCGGCGGTTTTTGATACGATTATGTGGAATTGGGCAATGGGCTTTGTTCGCGCGTATTGTCCCCAAATGACCCCAATTTATATGGATTCTGCAAATTATTTGGTGCCGGAATTTTGCGCCCAGGCCCGCAAAGTATCGGCTGCGCAAATCGCACGAATTGTTGAATATTCTGATTCTATTTTCCAAAATGCATTGGCGGCGGCCCCATCGGGGCAAGATTAAGAAAAAATTACACTTTATTAAAATATATGATTGCACAATTGCTGCAATCAGACTACAATCACGCCGATAAATCAAAGGAAAAAGAAAATGACCTATAACGAAATCAGAAAAATGTTCTTGGATTATTTTGCATCCAAGGGTCACACGATTGTGCCATCTGCATCATTGATACCAAACGATCCGTCACTGTTGTTTACTGTTGCGGGTATGGTCCCATGGAAGGGTATCTTGCAGGGGACCGAGGCACCATTTGCCCCACGCGTCGCAGACGTTCAGAAATGTATTCGTGCCGGTGGCAAGCATAATGATTTGGAAGATGTTGGTTTCGACGGTCGTCATCATACCTTTTTTGAAATGTTGGGTAACTGGTCATTTGGTGACTATTTCAAAGAAGGCGCAATTGAAATGTCGTGGGAATTGCTGACCCGTGTTTTTGGTTTGGACCCAAATCGTATTGTTGTCACAACGCATTACAGCGACGATGAAGCCGCCAAGATTTGGAAGAAAGTCGCCGGCAAGGATGCGATTTTGCTGGGTGATAAAGACAACTGGTGGTCGGCTGGTGACACTGGCCCATGTGGACCATGTACCGAAATGCACTATGATATGGGTGCTGATTTGCCGGGTGGTATGCCGGGGTCTGCCGATGAAGACGGTGGCCGCTGGGTTGAAATCTGGAACGATGTATTTATGCAGTATGACAGGGATGCGAATGGCAACCTGACACCACTGCCCAAGCAAAATGTTGATACAGGTGCGGGATTGGAGCGTTTTGCGTCAATCTTGCAGGGCAAGACCGACAACTATGACACAGACCTGTTTGTGAATCTGAAACGCGCGGTCAGTGATATTACCGGTGTTGCCGAAACTGCCGAAAATGTATCCAGTTTCAAGGTTATTACCGACCATCTGCGCAGTGTTGGTTTTGCAATTGCAGACGGCGTAATTCCATCCAACACAGATCGTGGTTATGTAATTCGTCGTAT
>JAZTWE010000014.1:0-14001 GCA_045635705.1 Candidatus Enterousia sp. | reverse complement strand
GTGCGTTTTGGTGAGAAAACCGCACTGGGGTTAAAGTCAGATGGGTGGCGTGTGCGTACGCGCGGGGCGGCCTTGGTTATGGCACCAGCAGATGGCGTGGTTAAATTTGCGGATAGTTTCCGTGGCTTTGGCAAGGTTGTGATTATGTCACACAAAAATGGTTATAATACGGTTATGACCAATTTGGGCAGTATCGATGTTATGCTGGAACAAGAGGTCTTGGCCGGGGAACCAATTGGTCGCATGAATCCTGATAAGCCTGAAATGTATTTGGAAGTGCGGCGTGGAAATAATGCCGTTAACCCGGCACAGTTGTTCAAAGAAGAATAAAATTTGTTGCCCCGCGTTTGCGGGGTGTTTTTATACTTTACTAAATGCTTGAAAAATCGTATAATAAGGTAGATTGTAGAAAGGATGATTTACATGAAAAAGAAATCTTGTGTATCGAATTGGGCTGTTTCACGCGCATTGATGGCGGTGTCAATTGTGGCATTGGCGGCATGCACGGGGACTGGTTCATATGAGGCGTCGGATTATATGGTGCCGGCAACACCAACGGTTGATTATGTGGAATCGTTGGATGTTTATTCTGCACCGCACAAGGATTCTTTTCTGAATCAATTGGCGATGAATTATCGTTCGTATGGAATCTATAACGCGCGCACCAGTGGTTATGCGGAAATGGGCGAAATGTTCGCGCAAAAGGCGGTCGCAGCGTTTAGTGGCGAATTGCCGTTCCCGGAAAGTTTGGAAAATTGGCCGGTCGAAGATGAACAAGAGGCCTTTGAATTACAGACTGCGTATAACGAATTGATTGAACAGTTGCAAAATGATGCGACAATGACGCATCCTGAATTGGCGGCCGAGGCCCAGGCAAAATTTGATTGCTGGTTGTCGGCATCGGCCAGTGGCCAGACAAAAACAGCAAATCAATGCCGTGACAGATTTCAAAAAACAATGACTGCGTTGCGTGATTGCAAGGGTGGAAAAATTGTGAAAAATACCGCCCCAAAATCAGAAGTTGTCCCAGAGGTTGCAGTGGCAATTGAACGCGAAGCACAATATTATCCTGAAACACGCAGTATGGCATCAATGTCAGGGGCAGGACAGGCACGCGAAGGTGTTATCATTGTGAATAATGTCAATGTGCCAGAACATTTGATTAACCCTGTGCCGGTTCAGCCGATGGTATTTAACCAAAATATCTATGGCGGGGACAAGACTGTGACCAAATCAATCAGTGACAGCAACAATTATAATTCTGTTCGTGAATGTGAACAGGCGGGTGGTGTTGATTGTCACATGTTGGTTGTGCCGGTTGTCGCCGAAGAGCCAGCCCAGGAAGAACAGCCATCGGATCCGGCGGTTGCGGTGACTGTGACAGAAAAGCCAATCCCAATGATTGGTGAAGAATTGGTGACACGCGAAGAATTTATCAACATGATGATGGCAATGCGTTCTGAATTGGCGGCGATAAATGCGCGCCTGGATCAGATTCAGACTGCGGCGGGTGAAAAGACAATGATCAAGGTGCAACAGATTCCGTTGGAACCAAAACAGCATGTTATGGAAGAGGTCTTTGAAATCCGTTTTGATTTTAACAAAGCCACAATTAAGCCGGAATATCAGGAACTGATTAAGAAATTGGCATCTGCGACCCAAGAAAACAAGAATATCAAGGTTTCTGTTGTTGGGCATACTGATACCAGTGGAACCAGCAATTATAACTATGCATTGGGTGGTCGTCGTGCCGAAGCAGTTCAAAAAATGCTGATAAAGTACGGTATCCCAGCCAGTCAGATAGTTGCAGTGTCGGCGGGCGAGGAAGACCTGGCGGTGCCAACACCGGACAATACACCAAATGCAGAAAATCGTCGTGTGCGTGTGGTAAAGGAAATTCACTATACAGAACCAGCGAAACCAGTGCCAATGGCAATAGAGGTTGAAGAATATTCAGCGGGAATGTGCGGTGAATATGGTTGTGAACAGTAAAAATATATACTTTAAGTCTTGACAAAAAGATTTTGTTAGTATATATTGGCTGTTGTCAGAGAGATGGTTGATAAAGGCATTTGGTATGACTGATATGACGAAAATTTTTAACAATGCGACCGAGTCCCTGCGTGGGGCGCGTGCGCACGGCTTTCGCAAAGGTATGCAGGCCGTTGATTTCGCCAAAGAATTCCGCAAGTATGGCATTGAAAACTTCGGCGGTTTTGAAATGGGCGAAAAATAATAGTTTTTTTCTTTCGTTTTGAAAGAAAGGGGCCTTTGCCCCTTTTTTTATTCCATTACGCATGGTTCGGTATATTCGTATGTACCACTGCTGTCCGTGTATGACACGGTAGCTGGGGCATACATTATGCAACTGCCATCTAAGCGATCTGTGTCTTCACATGGGTATCCAAATCCTATGTTTATGGTCCCAGTTGGACATTTGTTATTGGCTGTTAGAGATGGTTCGTAAACCATAATGTACCCAGATGGACATGTGGTCTTTGGGCCACTGGCAATTGCCAGCACGGGCATGCTTATAATTATAAAAAATATTTGTTTCATATTACTTCTCTTAATCATATAGGTTGGAAAACATTGCGGTTCTCAGTGTATTGCTTGTTTTCATACCCTGTACACAATTTGCTGCGCAGTCTACCCTGCAATCGTATTGGGTTGGGTAGTTGCCGTTGCTAATCCAAAGTGATACGGCTGGGGTTGTCATTTTGCAGTAGCAGGCAGTGTTTGAGACGCCGTCACCACTATCGACCAATTCTGTTGCAAGGTATCCGAACCCGGGATATTGAGAACTGCATACGGCAACACCATTGACGGTTTGGCCGTCGCTATATTTTACCCACCAGTCCATGCATTGTACGTTGGCGCCTGATGTTGGAATCCGTGTGGCATCTAAACGGACGCATTTATAAAGGGCGTATCCTGGTGAAGTTAGGACAAGGCTTGTTATTCCAATTATTAAAGTTTTTTTCATCTGTTTGCTCCTGTTTTCGTTAATGAAAAAACCACGCGTTTGCACGAGTGGTCAGGAGGTTAACGACAATCGTATGAATTGTGCTGCTTATTCAATATATTCACAGCCCCCCTGACACGATAATTCAGGAGTTTTCTTTCATCAAAATACAAAACGCACATCACCCTGTGGTACAGGTTTGTATTCCAATGCATACGCACGGGTCGTTACACCCCATTATGGCAACCCGCCATAACATGTGTATTATAGCGGATTATTTTTGCGTGTTCAATATTTTGATAGATAAATGTTGATGAGTAATTGTAGGTGGCGGCAAGCTCTACGCCGTTGGAGGCGAACTTAGTGTCATTCCGTGGTCAAGCCACGGGATGACAGATCTAACTATCCTAACATAGGCATAAAACCCGCAAAAAACAATCGGTTGTGCCATAAAAACAATGCCGAATCCAAAGGGACCTTTGGATTCGGCTAAATTTCATCCCCATTTTACCCAGGTTTTTAACCCTTTGTCAATCGGATTTTATGCCGAAAAAAACTGTCCATTTTTGGTCGGTGTACAGGGGGATGATATGAATAAATTACTATTTATTTTAATAGTGTTTTTGCCGAATATGGTGGGTGCCGCCCCATCGTGTACAGGTGAGTGTAGAAATTATAACTGGAATCTGGCGCATAACGCGTTTATTTGTGCCGGGGTATCGTGTCAATGTACTTCTACGACCACCCAGCCATGTTGGAATCCGTGTAATGATAAGTTGTATTGCAATACTACACAATGGTCGTATGTCGAGGATGTTCCGGGAATTCAAAAGGGAGTGGTTTATCAATGCTCTTTGGATACTAGTTCGTCTATATGTAATATAACGACAAGAAATATATATAGGTGTGCGGCTGGATATTATGGGGGCACGCTGACCGCCGATGGTGGTTGTACTTCATGCGCCCAGGCAACAGGAAATGAAAAGGCGACATCGTCGGCAGGTGTGCCGGTAATTGTGGCGTGTTATGTGCCAGCAAATACGGAATTTTCATTTTCTGATGATGCTGGTACAGGCACAGCATATTTTGACACCGACTGTCCATATACTGAATAATTGTTGGCATTTTGTAAAATGGGCGTAATAGCCCATTTTTTGTTGCCATTGATAATCTTGTTTGCAGAAAATTTAGGAAATCAATCTGATTGATTTTGTGTTGGGAAAGCCGTCAAAATTACATTGTATTAACTAAGAAAGGAGATGGGATACAATGTTAACACATAGCGGTTTATGGTCGGCAATATGCCAGGTTGCGAAAAAGAACGACATGACGCCGTCAGGACTGGCGCGATTTTGTGGACTGGATCCGACTGCGTTTAACAAGTGTAAACGGTTCAGTGCATTTGGACAGCCGCATTGGCCGTCGACCGGCACAATCGCAAAAATATTAAATGCCACTGGTATGACGATACATGAATTTGCAGCAATGTTCCCCCAGGACCAGGAAGAGGTTCCACAAGAGAAATAAAAATCCCGCAACCGCGGGATTTTGGGGAAATTGTTTTAACGCTTGAACTGACGTTCCAGGTTGTGAATAGCCGTCATTTGTTCGCGAATATAGGCAATCTTTTCCAGGTTGTTATTTTCACTTTTTACGCTTGTCGGATGCAGGCGCAGGTCATCTGCGGCCTTGATAAAGCGTTTTAATAATACAACAATCAGGCGATATTTCATAATTTCGCGCAGGTTGTCGTTCTTGATGCTGGGCATCGGCCATAATTCCTTGTTATGCAGGTGGCAATATATTTCATAAACTTTCTTGTAAATGCCTAATTCAATTTGCAGCGATGCAAATAGGTCGCGATAGATAAATCGATAGTTTGCTTCGGCAAAATCGATAAAGGACAGGGTACTGGTGTATGGGTCGTAAAGTACATTGCCCGGGTTCAAATCACAATGTGACCAGGCCTGGCGTGTGTCATATTCAAATGTGCCAATGGCATCGCGCAGTTGTGCCATTTGCAGGATTTCGTTCTTGGTAAACCAGTTTGACATCTTGGTTTCAATGAAATTATCCAGGCGATTAAACTTTAATTCACTGGCGATTTTGTGACGCTGTACTTCCTTGATTGGGTGCAGTTCATTCATATCGACCAAAAATGATGCAACACCATTTATGATTTCAAAGCGTTGACGCTGGGACAAAGACCGGAATAAAGAACCACTTAGTGGAAAACCAGGGGCGCGTTCTTCCAGTACCTGGTATTCATCATCCTTGATAAAGTGCATGCGTGGAATGTTGTACAGTGGATTGTCAATCGCATCGATTTCATCAATGATTTCTTTGGTGCGGTGCTGCTTGGCCAACCATGCATCGCGGGCTTCGGCACCAAATGTTGGCAGCGGGCGTTTCATAACAAAGCCCGTTCCGAAATCTGCGATATATGTTTCGCGACCGTGAATAAGATTTTTGATTTTTTCTGCCATTGTGGTTGTCCCTGTGTTTAATATATTTTTGAATCACGCAGGTGTTTTAAGATGTCTTCCTGGGTGCGCAATTGGCACTTTGACATGTATTCTGTGTATGCGCGTTTATCGCCATTGGCGCGTGCTTGCAGGGCCTGGATATAGGCTTCTTTGTCACCGCGCTTGTTAAATGCGATTGGGCGATAGCCGTTTTGCAGTAATATCCAGTTCATAATCAGGCGGGCGGTGCGTTTGTTAAAATCGTCAAATGGTTGCAACATTATGATTTCATAATGTGCATCATACGCACGGGTCAAAACATCGCGATTGGAATGATTCATGTTATAGACAATTTGGCGCAGCTGATAGTCAATCATGCTGTAATCAGGTGCGTTATAGAACATGCCGTCAACGCTCATTTTTAATTTGCAATTTGTTGTGCGGAAATTATAACCGTCGATGTTTGTGTTTGTGCATAATTTTGCATGAATTATGCGAATGTCTTCGATTGTAATTTCATGCGATTTATTTTCCATTATATAATCGTATGTAATCGCGATATTTGACATATTTGTTTCATCCAAATGCTTTTTGGAAACGGGACACAGAATTTGAGGTTCTTCAAATGCAATTTGACGACGCAACCAATTCAGGTTGTTTGTGCGCTTGACCGATGAAAAACTAGCAAACGCAGTGTCCAGTTCTTCGCGTTTTATGGCAATCTGCTGTTTGGTTGTTATTTGTGGTTTGCGTGGCGACATTGTCGTAGCTCCTGTGTATTTGGGGACAAGACCCCATACTGTTTTTTTGTAAATATAGTCCATAATTTAGATTTGTCAAGTATTTTTGGGGTAAATCATTTGCTTTGATGAAAATTCGTGTTGAATGGTTGGCTAAATTGTTTTATGCTGAAAATCGCGATAACGAAAGGGTTTTGAACATGATAAAGAAATTGTTTGTTTTGCTGGCGTTAATTGTTCCAATGGTTGTGGATGCGGCACCGAAAAAGAAAAAGGAAGAGCCGATTGTTCATCTGACAGATGAAGAAATTTACGAACATTTGAAAAAGCTGGCACTGGTGTTTGAAACAGCCCGTGACAACTTTGTCGAAGAAGCAGACGAAAAAAAGATGCTAGAAGCCGCAATGAACGGTATGTTGGGGGCGTTGGACCCACATTCGTCCTATCTGTCGGCGGATGATTTCAAGGAATTTAGTGATAAATCACATGGCGAATTCGGGGGACTGGGGATTCAGATTACCAGTGACCGTGGCGCGGTGCGCGTGATTTCGCCCATTGATGATACGCCCGCAGAAAAAGCAGGGATTAAGGCCGGGGACTATATTACGCATATTGATGGTGAACAGGTCTTTGATTTAACGCTGAACCAGGCGGTGAAAAAGATGAAAGGTCGCCCAGGAACCAAGGTGAGCCTGACGGTTGTGTCGGACGATGGGGAATCAAAAACACTGACCCTGAAACGCGCGATTATCAAAGTAAAATCAGTGAAGTTTGAAGAAAAAGCATTGGCCGGGGCGGATTTAGATGACAAAGAAACACCACGGGTCGGGTATGTGCGAATTTCTGACTTTGGCGCAACAACAGCGCGTGACTTAAAGGAAGCAATGCAAAGCCTGGAAAAGAAAAATGTTGTTGGCTATGTCGTTGATGTTCGTAATAATCCGGGGGGCTATTTGACGGCGGCAATTGATGTTTCGGATGCGTTCTTGGACGGCGGGGAAATCGTTTCAACCCGCGGCAAGGCGGAAACGGATATTGAGCGTGTGTACGCCACGCCGGGCGATATGGCAAATGGAAAGCCGGTGGTTGTTTTAATTAACCATGGTTCGGCATCTGCATCGGAAATTGTGGCCGGGGCCCTGCAAGATAATGGGCGTGGTATCGTTATGGGGTCACAGTCATTTGGCAAGGGCAGTGTGCAACAACAAAAGCCACTGGGGGATGGAACGGCAATTCATATTACAATTGCGCGTTATTATACCCCGTCGGGACGTTCTATTCAGAACGAAGGGATTACACCGGATGTTGAAGTCTTGCACAGCAAGGTCGAAGTTTTGGAAAAACGCGAAAGCGATTATTCCGAGGCGTCGTTCAAAAATTCGCTGAAAAATGACAAGAAAAAAGATGACGATAAAAAGTCAAACAAGAAAGATTCTGATGACGAAGATAAAGAATTAACCGACGAAGAAAAAGATGCCCAGGATTATCAATTGCAGCGCGGTATGGATATGGTGATTGCCATGTCTAAATTACAGGCGCGGGCAAATGCAGCACCAGTTGATAGTGTCGTGGATGATGAAGAATGAAAAAAAGCCGCCGTTTGGCGGCGTTCTTGTTTTGAAACGGAATTTATAGTATAATCAGTTGAAAATATAGAAGTGTTTTATGGTTGATAAATATGATGTTTTGGCTGATGTGGTTCGGGCTTTGCGCGATGATACCCAGGAAGTCTTGGTGGAAACAATTGGTGCAAAGAAATCAGGAAATGGCTGGACGGTTGGATTGGGCAAGGAAGGAAAACCACAAATCCCAACGAAAAAAGACCGTTTCTTTGTTGGGGGCGCATCTGGCAATCGTATGTTTGCCGAAAGTATCAAAATTGGTAAGGATATTTCAATCAAGCGTATGCATCGTGCACCGATACATATTAAAACAGATAAAAATGAATACGATGTTGATAATGGTTGTTACTATGTTGTGCGTACCCCAAAGGGTGAGGCGCAATTTGAATCAAATGATGATGATTTTTTACTGGCATGGGGAATCGCGTTGTCAAAATATGACGGCACCTATTCGTATGGAAGGCATGATTTTCAAAATCCTATGCTAAGGGATATTTATGGGGGGCCAGGTAAATTAAAGTCTGATGATAAACATGCAAAGTATGACCGTGCAATTGAACAGATTAAATCATTAGGGGTGGAACCAAATATGTTGGCGGAATATATCGCGAATAAAAAGCAGAATTCATAGTTTGTTTTGATGATGAACGTCTTAAAACCCGTTGCTGTCTTTGTATAGTGACGGGTGTTTTGTTGAGAATATGTCTTGCCTTAGGTGGATTTTGGGGGTATTATTTGCCCGATAGAAAATCATAGGTAAAGGAAGAATATTATGTCAAAGTTGATTGTTGATGGAAACTGGGCGGCGGCAGATGTTGCATACAGATGTGTTGATTTTGCAGCGATTTACCCAATTACCCCCAGCAGTACAATGGGTGAATTGGCCGATGAATGGTCGTTTCAACATAAAAAGAATATTTGGGGCGCAATTCCACAGATAATTGAAATGCAATCCGAAGCAGGGGCCGCCGGGGCAATGCATGGTGCGTTGCAGATGGGCAGTTTGGCCACCACATTTACTGCATCACAGGGATTGCTGTTGATGATTCCGAATATGTACAAGATTGCAGGTGAACAGACACCGTTTGTTATGCATGTGGCGGCGCGTGCGCTGGCGACACATGCGTTGTCAATCTTTGGCGACCACAGTGATGTTATGTCGGTGCGTTCGGTTGGTTTTGCGATGTTGTCGTCACATAATGTGCAACAGGCCCATGATATGGCGGCGATTGCACATGCTGCGACATTACGCAGTCGTGTGCCATTCTTGCACTTCTTTGATGGTTTTCGTACCAGTCACGAAGAATCGCGGTTGATCCGTATTGATGATGCGGTATTGCAAGAAATGTTGCCAGATGAATTGGTCTTGGCAAATCGGGCGCGTGGGATGACGCCTGATAACCCAACAATCCGTGGTACGGCGCAAAATCCAGATGTCTATTTCCAGGGACGCGAAGCGGCAAATCCACTGTATGATAAAACGCCTGATATTGTTCAGGCCGAAATGGATCGGTTTGCAAAACTGACGGGGCGTAAATATAACTTGGTTGACTATGTCGGGGATAAAAATGCGGAACATGTAATTGTTGCAATGGGCAGCGCGTGCGAGACAATAGAAGAAACTTTGCCGCACTTGCCGGCAGGACTGGGGCTGTTAAAGGTGCATTTGTATCGTCCGTTCCCTGTTGATGCGTTTCGTGCGGCGTTGCCAAAGTCGGTTAAAACCATCGCGGTACTGGACAGAACCAAGGAACCGGGCAGTATCGGTGAACCGTTGTACCAGGATGTTAAGTCTGTGGTCGGGGATTCGGCGGTTGTATTCGGTGGACGATATGGTTTGGGGTCCAAGGAATTTAAGCCACGCGATGTCAAGGCGATTTATGAAAATATGATGCTGGGGACATTGCATCATAACTTTACTGTTGGTATTGATGATGATTTGACGAATTTGTCGTTGAAAACTGACCCTGCGTTTGCAGTAGAAGATCCTAATTTCAAAACAGCGATTTTATACGGTATCGGCAGTGACGGAACGGTTGGTGCGGTGAAAAATATTGTAAAGATTGTTGGGGAAAATTCAGATTTGTATCCACAATCGTATGCGGTCTATGATTCGAAAAAGTCAGGTGGTCTGACCGCATCGCATATTCGCTTTTCGGACGCGCCGATTAAAAGTCAATACCTGGTCGAAGTCGCCGACTTTATCAGTGTTTCAAACTTTATGATTGCCCAGCGTTTTGATGTGTTCCGTGGACTGCGTGCGGGTGGAACAGTTATGATAAATACATCAATGGCGCCGGATGTCGCGTTTGCGAACCTGCCGCGCGATAGCCAGGAACATTTAATCAGATTGCGTGCGCGTGTTTATTTCTTGGATGCAAATACCGCCGCGCAGCAGTTGGGATTGGGAAATCGTATTAACACATTTATTATGCTGAATTTCTTTAACCTGACGCGCGTTATTGACCCGGCGGTTGCAGCACAAAGTGCCAAGGTTGCGATTGAAAAAACATACAAGAAAAAGGGTATGGATGTTGTAGAGGCGAACTGGGCCGCAGTGGACAAGGCTGCGGAATACATGCATGAATATCAGTTGCCGTCGTCAGTATCCAGTTTTGCCCCAGATTTTGTCCCGGCAATGACACTGGATACGCCGGCGGAAATTGCGGGTACACTGGGTGAAATGGCGGCGCAACGCGGTGATGCAATTCCTGTGTCGCGATTCCGGGTCGATGGACAGTTCGGGGCAGGGCAATATCCAGTTGGAACATCAAAGTACGAAAAACGCGCAATTTCGGACAATGTCGCAACGGTTGATTTGGAAAAATGTATCCAGTGTGGAAAGTGTTCTATGTTGTGCCCGCATGCGGCAATTCGTATCAAGGCAATGACCGAAGAACAGGCGCAGCAGGCGCGTGCGCGTGGTGTGACGGTTGTGCCGATGAAGACACCGGAACTGGGGGCTAATATGTACTTTACCCTGACGATTTCGGCAGCGGATTGCACGGGATGTAATATCTGTGTCAAGAATTGCCCGACAGGCGCATTGTCAATGGCCAAGGCCGCAGATGTCGCATCGGATAATCAGCGCGCATTTGATGCCGCCCAGGAAATCCCAGATATGCCACGCGAACAGTTAAATTTGAATGTGCCAAAGCATGTTGAACTGTTGCCACATTATTTTGAATTCCCGGGTGCGTGTGCAGGATGTGGTGAAACGCCGTATGTAAAGTTGTTGTCGCATTTGTTTGGTGATCGTATGGTGGTCGCGAACGCAACAGGATGTTCGTCGATTTATGGTGCAAATTTGCCAACAACACCGTGGACCAAGGATCGGGCAGGACGTGGGCCAGCATGGTCAAATTCTTTGTTCGAAGATAATGCGGAATATGGTTTGGGAATGCGAATCGCATTAAACCAAAAGCGCGATATGTTAAAGGGACTGTTGTTTGAACTGGGGGTGTCAGATGTTGAAAAAATATTTGACGAAACAGATGTCAATGCCCAGCGTAAAATAGTGGCTGATTTGCGCGCAAAGTTGGCCGGGATTGATAGTCCACGCGCACGCCTGACGGAAAGCCTGGTGGGTGAAGTTGTGTCAAAATCAGTTTGGATAATTGGTGGTGACGGTTGGGCGTATGATATTGGATACGGTGGCGTTGACCATATTTTGCACAGTGGTGAAAATGTGAATATCTTGGTCTTGGATACCGAAGGATATTCAAACACCGGGGGGCAGCAATCAAAGTCAACACCATTTGGTGCCAGTATGAAGTTTGCAATCGGTGGCAAGGAACACGCCAAGAAAGATTTGGGTATGATTGCAATGATGTCGGGTGCCTATGTCGCGCAAATCGCGATGGGGGCAAACCAGGCCCAGGCGATTCGCGCATTCCGCGAAGCGGAATCGTTTGATGGACCATCAATTATATTGGCATATGCGCCATGTATTGCACACGGATTTGCGTTGCAGAACGGGCCACAGCATCAGATGCAAATGGTACAAACAGGAGCGTGGCCACTGTATAGATTTGACCCACGCTTGATTGCAGATGGTCATTATCCGTTAACGATGGATTCAAATGTTGATAACCCATTGCCGTTGGAAGAATTCTTGAAAACAGAATCCCGATTTGGGGCGGCGCGCGCAGCAAATCCAAACTTTGAACATTTGGTTGCGTCGGCCAAGGCAAATAATCAATACCGCAGCGAACTGAAAAAGCATATCGCGCATTTCGCAATGCTGAATCAGCCAGCAGTTAAAGAAAACGGAGAAGGTTAATATGAAAGTTCAATGTTCAAAGTTCAAAGTTCAATTGTTGATTATGGCGATGGTTGCGCTTTGTTCGTGTACATTTCAAACCAAGCATCGTGGGTATGTGTTTCCTGATAACCTGGAAGCACAGGTCCAGGATGTTAAAACAACCGCCCAATTGATGGAAAAAATTGGTGCGCCCCAGGTTAAAACAGTCTATGGGGACGAAGTTTGGGTATATTACGGTGCAGATGAAAACTATCGCGGGCCGTTGGCACCAACGTTTACAGATGAAACAGTTCTGTTGGCGTGGGTCAAGGGTAATCGTGTGCTGAAAACCCAGGTGCTGCATGATGCGGATTTGCCAGATGTAAAGATTGCAGATGGCGAAACGGCAATTCCAGCCGCAATTGAACTGAATGCGATTGAAGAATTGGTTAATAATATCGGTCGCTTTAGCCCGGCGGGATTGGGACAATAAAAACTATTTGGAAAATGACCCAAAAAAGTGTAAAATAAAACAGGAAAGAGAGTTTGTTGAAAAAGATATTCGCATCTTGTTTTATGATTGTTGCGATGTGCACGATGGCGGCGCAGGCTGATTTTTCGTGTGGGCCGGGGTATGTGCTGGAAAAAAGTGCCCGAAAAACAGATGGTATTGATACATATGAATGCCAAAAGTTATGGTGCATGGATTTAGAAACTGGCAAAAAAATGGGCAGTGGTAATCGTGCAAACAATGGGTACAAGGAAACGAATACAACCACGGAACTGTGTGACAAAGACGGCAAGAATTGTATTGAATGCTTTGGTGAGCGGCGTTGGTGCAACGGTCAGGCCACTGGGTACTGGAACGGTGAATATGGTGGATACACCCGTGGTGGGGCGGATAATTCAACATATCAATCATATCAAAATGGCGGGTGCTTTGCGTGGCGACTGGAACAGCCAACATGTGATGCGGGGCAAATTGCGGTATTGCAGGATGGACGCTGGATTTGTACAGAACCAACCGAAGAAATTTCCCCGGTTCGTGCATCGGGTATGCGCCGTACGGGGGCAGTGCGTCGTATAATAAAATAGGCTTTTGTGGGTTGTGATTCAACCTGGGATTTTTATTTTATCCAATTATTTGTTTTTCGCGATTTTTATGGTATAATGTACGGGACAAGAGAGAATGGCAACCGTAAAAGGGTATTACTTATGCCAAGTAAAAAATTAGATTTTAAGACAGGACAGTATGTTGTTTATCCAACCCAGGGCGTTGGAAAATTGTTGCGCGTCGAAGAACAAGTTGTCGCAGGACAAAAAATCAAAATGTTGGTGATTGATTTTGAACGCAATCACATGACATTGCGTGTGCCGATGGAACGTGCAGAAATTTCGGGATTGCGTCCATTGACATCTGTAAAGAAAATGGATGAAGCAATTGCGTCTGCCAAGGGCAAAGCGGGCGTAAAGCGTATGATTTGGGCGCGTCGTGCGGCACAGTACGAAGATAATATCAATTCTGGCGACCCCATGAAGTTGGCCGAGGTTGTACGCGACCTGCAACGGCGCAGTGCGGCAGATACGATGACCTTTTCTGCACGCCAGTTATATTTGCGTGCGTTGGAACGCATGGCCCAAGAATTTGCAGTTTTGCACAAAATTGACCTGGATGTGGCATCGGACAAGATAGAAGATATTTTGGGTGTTCCAAAGGAAATTGACCTGAACGCGGTTGAGGTTGATGACGAAGAAGAACCCGAAGAAGACGATTCGTAAAAATCCCCCGATTGGGGGATTTTTACTAAGATAAATAAAAGTTTAGTTTACGAAACACATTAAGTGTTTTGTCATTCCGTGGCTTTTTCGGGCCCCGCAAAATTGGAAATTTTGTGGGTGAATGTTCTCGGAACCTAGGTTATGCGCACATAGTGCGCACAAATAATAATGTTTTTATGACCTGGGT
>JAZTWE010000013.1:0-2463 GCA_045635705.1 Candidatus Enterousia sp. | reverse complement strand
TGATGTACTTAATACGCTTGTCTTTATAGGATTTAACAATTTCATCAATTTCTGTGTTATCGGGTGAATCTGATAAAATTAAAAATTCAAAGTCTGTAAATGTTTGACCCAATATCGATTCAATCATTTCACGCAAGTGCGTTGGATTCGTATTGTATATTGGCGTCAGTACGGACACGCGTGGCATAATAAAACCCTTTTCTTGGTATAGGGTGGGGTTCAAACAACCAGTACGCAGAATGTACATAGCCCCGAATTCCTTACGAAAATCCGCACCCACCCATCAATAAAATAAAAAACCAAATGAAAATAAAGAAACCGTCAGTGGATTGACGGTCGGGGGGTTAAGACATCATACAAAAAGTGATCCGTCGGCCTTTGGGTGCAAAGCACCCTGTTGTATAACCGACGCCCCCCGATCATTGTCGCGGGGACACAATAAATGACGCAAATATGCGCCACACTATTGCGTGGATAATAGCACGTACACGCGCTATCTATTTGTACGGGCGTCTTACGGCCCCGAACCTTATTCCCATAAGATTCAAAAATCAGGCTACATTATAATCCCGACTTTGACAAGGAATTTTTTCTTGCCAGACAACAAATTCATTTGTCACCGGGGGCGAAATCTTTTATTATCAGGCTATGATTATAAATTTAAGTCTGACTGATTTTAGAAACCATAAAATGTGCCGCATACAAACGCACAGTCGGCGCAATGTTATTATCACTGGTCCCAATGGCGCAGGCAAGACCGCCGTGTTGGAAGCGGTATCAATGCTGTCTGCCGACCGCGGAATGCGTGGCGCGCCGATGACAGATGTCGCGCGTTTTGGCGGCAATGGGGGATTTTCGGTCTTTGCCACACTGGCCGACGACAGCGATGTTGCCGTCACATACACCACTGGCGACACAAACAGGCGCGCAAAAATCGATGGCGACAACGCACCAATTTCAGAACTGGGGAATCGATTGCGAATTGTGTGGCTGACCCCGCGCGAAGATAGATTGTTTGTTGATGGCGCAGCTGAGCGACGCGCGTTTTTTGACCGACTGGTTGCCAGTTTTGATAGCGCACACAATGGGCGCACAGCACGATTGGCAAAACTGATGTCGGAACGCGCATTTGCATTAAAGTCTGGTGCGGATGCGCATTGGACCGGCGCATTGGACGAACAGATTGCTGGTACCGCCGTGGCGGTGGCTGCCGCACGCGTGCAGTACGCAGGGGAAATAAATTATTTCTTGGAAAACTGTGCGGTGTCGGTTTCTGGCATTATTGAACAGATGCTGATTGATGGTGCAGCCGCCGGGGATGCCGAGCGGAAATATCGCGAATACCTGAATGAAAACAGGGTTCTGATTGGGGACAAAATGGTACTGGACGGTCCGCACAAATCTGATTTTGGCGTGTTTAATAATTTGCTGGGGCTGCCAGCGAACCTGACCAGTACGGGTCAACAAAAAACCGTGCTGATTGACTTGATTTTGGCGCACGCAAAGTTGATTCACACCAAAACAAATCATCGGCCGCTGATTTTACTGGACGAGGCGGCGGCGCACCTGGACGCGAATGCGCGCGCAAGGCTGTTTAATGAACTGGGGCGCGCGGATGCCCAGGTTTGGGCAACAGGACTGGACCCTGATGTTTTTAAGGCGGTGCCGGATGCTGTATTTGTTGCTTGCATGGACGGGGAAATTAGTAATATACTGACCGACGGAGAATAAAAGTATGAGCAAGATAAATTATCAAAACCTGTTGGACAGCGCACTAAAATCAGTTGTTAAAGACGCGCTGGTGCACGCACAGTTTAATGGACTGGGGGACGGGACACATTTTTATATCACATTCAAAACACGTGATACGGGGGTGGTGTTGCCGGATTTCCTGCGTATGCGGTACCCCGATGTTATGACGATTGTGTTACAGTATTCGTTTAATAACCTGCATGTGTCTGATAAAGAATTTGGGGTTCAATTAACGTTTGACGGTCGTCCATTCTTTATTCGCGTGCCGTTTTCAGCAATGGTTGAATTCAAGGACCCGTCGGTTGATTTCATGCTGACCTTTCAACACCACGACCAGCCAGCCGCAGACAACGATATGGAATTGCCACTGGACGAACGACCGGGCGTCGTTCCCGACAATGGTCGCGTTGTGTCGCTGGACGATTTCAGACGAAACAGAAAATAACAATAAAAAACACCGGCAAATGCCGGTGTTTTTTTTAACAAAATTAAATAATATTATTTAACTGTTGTTGTGGCATTACGATTCCATTTCCAGACTTCTTCGCCAGAACCCTGAACCAATGGACGTTCTTTACCATACGAAATGGTCGAGATACGTTTTGCACAGATACCGTCATTTACCAAAACTTCTTTGGCGGCATTTGCACGACGGGCACCCAATGCCAAGTTGTATTCTGTTGAACCACGTTCGTCGCAGTTACCAGCGAT
>JAZTWE010000012.1:0-22899 GCA_045635705.1 Candidatus Enterousia sp. | reverse complement strand
CCCCTGCGCAGGCAGGGGTGGGGCTATAAATTTAACAAAGTGTGCGCATTTGGTGTGCCGTTTTTTTGTACAAAAAACCGTTGTGGGGGTTAGATTAACCAAAAATAAAACTATCGTTGCGTGACAATTCGATTATCGCATCGATATTATCGTCGTCGCTGGTGCGTTGGCGAATTGTTTTGCCACATTTTTCACATTTATGTGTGATAACAAATCGTGCACCGTCGGGTGCAACCGATACTGGGCGCATCATGCCACCACACATTGATTCGCGGTCGCCAGGGTTATTATCAACATGGCGTGACCACAAACACACTGGGCAATGGTTTGTGTATCCATTTCCATGAACAACTGCGCCACAATGGGCGCAGTTAAAATCTTCGATTGTGCGTGTAAATTTTTTCATCACAGTCCCAATGCGTTGCGATACATCTGTGTTAATTCATCCGCTTCGTCCAGTTCATCTGGATCCAACTTGCGCAGACGTATCATCTGGCGAATATATTTTGGGTCGTAGCCTGCGGATTTAGCCTCGGCATAAATTTCTTTGATGTCTGCGGCGATTGCGGCGGTATCTTCATTTAATTTTTCAATTCTTTCGATAATGCTGGTTAATTGTTGGTTATCAAATGCACCATGATTTGCTTGTTTCATTTTTCTATTTCCCCTTGTTAAACACTGCCATTTATGATATACAATAAATCGTAAAAATCAAGAAAAACAGGACAAGATATTATGAATAAATATACCAAGATTACTGCATCAATTGGCCCAAAATGCGAAGACAGGGAAACACTGACCCGTATGATTTCGGCTGGCGTAAATGTGTGTCGTCTGAATTTTAGTCACGACACCGGTGATGTTCAGGGGCAAAAAATTGACCTGATACGTCAGGTGTCTGATGAACTAAGCACGCCTGTCGCAATTATGATTGACTTGCAGGGGCCAAAGCATCGTATTGGCAACTTTGCAACCGAAGATAAATACCCCCTGGAAATTGGCCAGCGATTTACATTTGATACCGACCCGCGCCCCGGGGACAGTACACGCGTACAATTGCCTGATGCGGATGTTTTGGGTTCGTTGAATGTTGGTGACCGCGTATTGTTAAATGACGGCAAGATTGAAATGCGTGTTGAATCTGTGTCGCCAAACAGTGTTGATGCAATTGTTGTCCGTGGAACTGAAATTTGGTCACGTCGTGGCTTTAATTTGCCTGATACTGAAATTGCCACATCTGTACTGACGACCAAGGATCGTGCGGACCTGGAATATGCAATCACAAAGAATCCTGACTATGTCGCGATTTCTTTTGTCCAGCGTCCCGAAGATGTTGCCGAAGTGCGTGACTTTATTACCGCCCGTACGGCGCACCCGATAAAAATTATTGCCAAGATTGAACGCCCAAATGCTGTTGCGCGTATTGCGGACATTGCGGCTGCGGCTGATGGTATTATGATTGCGCGTGGCGACCTGGCCGTAGAAGTTCCTTACGAAGAAGTTCCTGCAATTTCGCGCCATATTATTCGCGAATGTCGCAAAATGAACAAGCCTGTGATTGTCGCGACCCAGATGTTGGGGTCGATGGTAAACAGTGAATTCCCAACCCGTGCCGAAATTACCGATGTCGCAAACGCGGCATATCTGCGTGCTGATTCAACCATGACATCCGAAGAAACCACAATCGGCGTCAACCCTGTAAACGCGATTGAAACAATGGCGCGTATTTTGACCTATGCCGACGGTGATGCGATTGCAAACCCGTACGATTGGTCGCGCGTGGAAAACATCCCTGAAAACGATTGGTCGCGCAGTGTTGCATCAATGGCGTATTTGAACAAGGCGTCCGCGATTGTTGTCTTTGCGCGTGATACAATTGCTGCGACCCAGATTTCATGTCGCAAGCCTGATATTCCAATTGTTGCTGTTTGCAACGAATCGGCAATTGCGAACCAGTTGTGTTTGGCGCGTGGCGTGTTCCCGATTTATGATGCTGAATTGTTTGGTATGCGTGATGCGTTTAACGCGGCGCGTCGGTTCAATGTAAATATGGGACGACTGGTTATTGTTGATGAAGAAAAAATCAGTCTGCGTACACTTGATTGATAAATCCGCTTCGGCGGATTTTTTTTGCTTGCTTGCGATTTGGCATTTGTTCTAAGATAGTTTCAGGAAGGAAAGGAATTATGCGTCGGATTGCAATCTCTGTATTGTCTGTATTTATTGCTGCGCCTGTGTTTGGCGCGCATTTGCCGGTTGTAAATGTTGCTGCGGGCAGTGTGTCTGCACGTGCCGCATTTGGCGAAGCGGTTGCATCCCCGGCGCAGGTTTCTGAACCCCGTGTTGCCAAGAAAGTTGTTGCACGTCCTGCTGTTAAAAAAACAGTGGTTGACAGCGGTGAAAATATTGTGGCAACCGCAGATGTTTTGTCGCCCCGTCGCCCCAGTGGTGACCTGTGGGCGCGCAGTGGTGATGCGCCTTTGCGCATGCCCAGCCCCAGCGAATTTTCCGTAATCCGCAGTGATAGTTTATTACCCGAAGAAAACATTGATTCTGCACTGGCCCATGCGCCAGTGCGTGAAACGGTGCCTGTACGCGAAGGTGCAACTGCATCTGAACCAATGGCGGATATTGATGCACAAATTGCGCGCCTGGTTGAATTACAGCGTCGCGCCGACGATAGTATTCGCGAATCGGCCCCTGTGTCGGTCGCCAGTGTACAACCACGCGATGTCACGCCGCGTGTGATTGCGCGCCCTGTGGCGGACGAACCCGCGTCAGTGTCTGAAAATATTGCAATGGCTGAACCTGTTGCAGAACCTGTATCGCTGAAACGCATGGTTGTTCCAATGGAATCTGAAAACACCGATGTTGTTGTGCGCAGTGTTGAAAAAAATACTTCGCCACGAATTGCAGCGGTGCGTGGTGATATGACAAAGATGTCGCCGGAACAGTTGCGTCGTGCATTCAGAAAAACCTTTTTATCTGAAAACAAGCACCTGTCAACCTTTGCAATTGATAACCGTTTTGACACGGTCAGTGATATGTCCACTGGTATCGAAGGGTTTACAGCAAAACATGACCTGTCCGAAGGCAGTGGCATTCGTCCGCTGGAAATCAAAATCAAGTTCCGCAACGACGACAGTGCCTTGTCCCGCGAAAACTATAACCTGCTGACTGAATATGCCAGTATTGTTGTGAACAAGCCAACCCGCGCGATTCAGGTTGCGATTCCCCAATCTATGACGATGAAGGCCGACGAACGCAAACTGGCGGCGCGTCGCCTGGCGATTGTTGAACAGGTATTGCGCGATAATGGTGTGGCCCAGCAACGCATTGTGCCCGTACTGTCACAGCGCAACGAACAGGGATTTGTCCTGCGTATTATTTCCAGTGATCAGTATGAAACACTGACCCAGCAACAGCATAATATGTTTGGTGATACTGTTGGGACAAAGTCTTATAAAAGTATGTCGTGGTAAGTTTCCTGAACCAAATTTCAAAGTCTGTTATTGAATTCTTGTTTCCGCCAACATGTTTGGCGTGTGGTGCGTCTGTTGAAACGCATGGTGAATTATGTGCAGATTGTTGGACGGCGATAAATTGGATTGACGGTCCGCATTGTTGTCGTTGTGGCTATCCGTTTCCATCGGGTATGGATTTAAGTGAACTGTCCATGTGTCCAATCTGTGCCAGTGGTAATTGTGAACTGGATTGGTTGCGCAGTGCATGTGTTTATGATGACGCGTCCAAGGCATTGATGTTGCCGTTCAAACATTGTGGCAAGACCAAGTATGCTCATTTTATGTCGCGTGCGATGATTTGGGCACTGCGTGATATTGATGCGCGTGTTGATATTGTTATGCCGGTGCCGTTGGCAAATCGTCGTTTGTTTCATCGTGGATATAACCAGGCGACCTTGCTGGCGCGGCCAATTGCGCGTGCATTGGGTGTGTGCCTGGATGTGGACAGTGTTGGTCGTAAGTATCGTCCTGATATGGGGCACAAGAATGCGCGCCAACGCGCCGAAAACATTCACGGTGTGTTTACTGTTCGTCGCCCGGACAAGATTCGTGGTCGTCGGATATTATTGGTTGATGATGTTATGACAACAGGTACGACATTTGCAGAATTGCGCCGCGTATTGATTGCTGCGGGCGCACAATCTGTGCACGGTGTTACATTTTGTCGTGTTGTTCGTGCGATATAACCGCACAGTTGATTTTTTTTAATATTATTTGCTATGATTTTTATGTCCTAATATATGTATTGATAACAGACAAAGGAAGAAAACATGAAATTATTTATTGCTGGCTTATTTGCATTGGTGCCAATGTTGGCGACTGCTGCCCCGTTTGTTGGTATGTATCAAACGATTGATGATGAAACAAATTTGCCTAAATCAATTGTTGCGCTGTACGAATATCGTGATGGTGATGATATGGAATTGGCGGGTCGTGTTGTTGCGTTATATGGTACGGACGGTGTGATTTCTGAAACGCTGTCAAGCCCATCGCGTGTTGCCGATAATGTAAAGGGTGCGCCCAAAATGGTTGGACTGGACATTGTCTGGGACATGGAATGGGACGATGACGACAGCCGATACGAAGATGGAAAAATTATGGACCCAAAATCGGGCAAGATTTATTCATCTGTAATTTGGCAGGATTCCCCCAGTCACCTGAATGTTCGTGGCAAGATTGGGCCGTTTGGTCGCACCCAGCGTTGGAATGTTTTGTCGGCGGATGCATTGCCATCTGATTTACAGACACTGGATACATCCACCTGGACCCCTGTCCGTCGCTAAACAAGGCCGCCCAACGGGCGGTTTTATTTCAGTTGGTGTCTGGTTGGAATTTTTCTTGCAGTGCCCGCGTAAAATATCCTATCCTGTCCCGCGAAAGGAATATGGAAAGATGAATCAGGTATTTGAACAAAAATTAATATCTATGCGCCCCGCCCAGCCCAAGACAATCGCGGTTGCCGCGGCGGCGGATGCGGCGGTGCTGGGGGCGGTGTCGCATGCATACAAAATGGGGTTTGTGCGGGCAATTTTGTGTGGCGATGCGTCCCAAATTCGTGCGTGTGCATCTGATAATAGTATTGATATCTCTGATTTTGAAATTGTACATTGTGATGATGACCTGGGCGCGGCGCGTACGGCGGTATCGCTGGTGCGTGATGGTCGCGCCGATATTTTGATGAAGGGTCTGATTCACACCGCTGATATTTTGCGTGCAGTATTAAATCGCGACACAGGTATTCGTGGTGATGGTATTTTGTCGCATGTTGCGTATATGTATTCGCCCACATATGGCCGACCACTATTTCTGACTGATATTGCGATGGTTATGTATCCAGACCTGGAAACCAAGGTAAAGTTGATTAAGAATGCGGTTTCTTTTGTGCGTTCTATGGGTGTTGAAACCCCACGTGTTGCGCCACTGTGTGCGGTTGAAACAATAAATCCTGCGATGCAGGCAACGGTTGATGCCGATGCGCTGCACCAAATGAACGAACGCGGTGAAATTGAAAACTGCATTGTGTCGGGTCCAATGGCATTTGATATCGCGGTGTCAGAATCTGCTGCCCGGGTCAAGGGTGTTTCCGGCCCCGTTGCGGGTAATGCAGACATTTTGTTGTTTCATAATATAGAGGCCGGCAACAACACAATCAAATCGATGGTTCAGTTTGGTGATTGGTTATTTGGTGGGGTTGTTGTTGGTGCGCGTGCGCCGATTGTGCTAAATTCCCGGTCTGATTCAGATATGTCAAAATTGTTGTCAATTGCCTGTGCGTGCAGTATAATAGTTGGGTAAAGCAAAGGTAATAGCAATGGATGAAAACAAAGAAATGACCGAATTGGCACGCCGACCAAAGTTGGCATATGTGCGTCAATATGTCAGCGACACATCAACGCCAGTAAATCTGTATTATGGTGATAAGCTGGTTGCATCATGCCCCCCACCCAACAGTTTCGACATTGTGTTTGGTGGTGTAAAAATTCAAAGTATAGTTTATGATACTTTTTATAAACATTCTGGACAACGTGTCGGTTTTATACGTTCTTTGTCTGTGACGGTGAATGGCCATCCTGCCCCAATATTAAAACCAATGGCCAAGACCGTAATTGGGGCATTGGTTGCTTTGGGCAAAATAAAAATGCCTTTGGACCAGGCCTTGCGTGACCACTCTAATTGGTTTCGATAAAAATAAATCCCCATTGTGGGGATTTTTTTCTTGCAATCACGCATTTTATGCCCCAAAATCTTTGGGCTTTTTTAATCAAAAAAAAGGGAGAACTCCATATGAGTAATAAATGGGTATATACCTTTGGAAATGGCGCCGCCGAAGGTCAGGCAGATATGAAAAATCTGCTGGGTGGTAAGGGTGCAAATTTGGCAGAAATGAACCTGGTTGGTTTGCCTGTTCCTGCGGGCTTTACCGTCACGACCGAGGTTTGTACACACTACTATGAAAACAACCAAACATATCCGTCTGACCTGATGGACCAGGTACGCGCGGGTATTGCGCATGTTGAATCAATTATGGGTAAAAAGTTTGCAGACTTAGAAAATCCATTGTTGGTATCTGTGCGCAGTGGTGCACGCGTTTCAATGCCTGGTATGATGGACACTGTTTTGAATTTGGGGTTGAACGACGAAACAGTAAAGGCATTGGCCAAGATTTCAGGCAACGAACGTTTTGCGTACGATTCTTATCGTCGTTTTATCATGATGTTCAGCGAAGTTGTTATGGGTGCAGACATTGACCTGTTTGAACACACCTTGGAACGTATGAAGGAAGACAAGGGCTATAAACTGGATACAGAATTAACGGCCGATGACTTGAAAGAACTGGTTGAAAAGTTCAAAGAAATTGGTGTTAAAATTGGCAAAGTATTCCCCCAGGATCCATGGGAACAGTTGGAAATGGGCATTGGTGCTGTGTTCCGTTCTTGGATGAGCAAAAAGGCCATCACATATCGTAAATTGAATAATATTCCTGCTGATTGGGGTACCGCTGTTAATGTCCAGGCAATGGTGTTTGGTAATTCTGGCGATGATTCTGCGACTGGTGTATGCTTCAGCCGTGACCCAGCAACTGGTGAAAACAAATATTATGGTGAATATCTGATTAACGCCCAGGGCGAAGACGTGGTTGCCGGTATTCGTACACCCCAGCCTATGAGCAAAGATGATTCTGGCCGCCTGTCACTGGAAGAAGCAATGCCATCCGTTTATGCTGAACTGTGCGATGTTCGTGAAAAACTGGAAAAGCATTACAAAGACATGCAGGACATGGAATTTACAATCGAACATGGTAAATTGTGGATGTTGCAGTGCCGTAATGGTAAACGCACAGCAGCCGCTGCTGTCCGTATGGCGGTTGAAATGGTTGCCGAAGGCTTGTTGACCAAAGAAGAAGCAATCTTGCGTGTTGGTGCAGATCAACTTGACCATCTGTTGCACCCAATGTTGGACCCCAAGGCGGAAAAGAAAGTTATCGCAACCGGTCTGCCTGCATCCCCAGGTGCCGCGGTGGGTATGGCTGTATTTAACGCCGAAGATGCCGAAAAATGGGCTGCTGCGGGCAAACAGGTAATGTTGATTCGTATCGAAACATCACCCGAAGATATCGCTGGTATGAACGCTGCCCAGGGTGTTATCACTGCCCGTGGTGGTATGACATCACACGCCGCCGTGGTTGCACGTGGTATGGGTACACCATGCGTATCGGGTTCACCAGACATTAAAATCGACTATGAATCCAAGACATTGAAAACAACATCTGGTGTTGTAATCAACGAAGGTGACTGGATTTCAATCGATGGTGCCAAAGGTCAGATTATCGAAGGTAAAATCCCAACAGTATCTGTGGAATTGACTGGTAATTTCGGTACCTTGATGGAATGGGTTGATGAAATCAAATCGTTGACGGTCAAGGCAAACGCCGAAACACCAAAAGACGCGAAACAAGCACGCGACTTTGGTGCCGAAGGTATCGGTTTGGCGCGTACAGAACATATGTTCTTTGATCCATCCCGTATCCAGGATATGCGCGAAATGATTTTGGCCGAAGACGAAGCGGGTCGCCGTGCAGCATTGGCAAAATTGTTGCCATATCAGAAATCAGACTTTGTTGAACTGTTCAAGATTATGGATGGTCTGCCGGTCACAATTCGTTTGATTGACCCACCACTACACGAATTCTTGCCACATACCGATGCAGAAATCGCAGAACTGGCATCGCACATTGGTAAATCGGTTGAATTTATCAAGGCGCGTGCAGAAACATTGCACGAACAGAATCCAATGTTGGGTCATCGTGGTTGCCGTTTGGCGATTACATACCCTGAAATCTGCGAAATGCAGACACGCGCGATTCTGTCGGCGGCATTGGAAGTCAAGAATGCTGGCATCCGCGTATTCCCAGAAATCGAGGTTCCATTGGTTGGTTCCAAGAAAGAAGTCGATATTGTAAAGGCTGTTATTGACGCAACTGCACAATCATTGTTTGCAGAAACGGGTGAATCTGTTGAATACACCGTTGGTTCCATGATTGAATTGCCACGCGCAGCGGTTTTGGCAAATGAAATCGCGGAATCTTGTGAATTCTTTGAATTTGGTACAAACGACTTGACCCAGACAACATTGGGGATGAGCCGTGACGACACTGCCAAAATCTTGGACGAATATCGTGCCCGTGGCGTATATGTTGCAGATCCATTTGCATCTGTTGATCAATTGGGTGTTGGTCTGTTGATTAAAGACGCGGTTAAAAAAGCGCGTGATACCAAGGGCGAACACATCCACTTGGGTGTATGTGGTGAACATGGTGGCGACCCTGCATCAATTGAATTCTTCCATAATGTTGGATTTAATTCAGTTTCATGCAGTCCGTTCCGCGTGCCAATCGCACGTTTGGCAGCGGCGCAGGCAGCGGTCAAGAACCCACGCAAGAACTAAAAAATCCCCCGTTTGGGGGATTTTTTATGATATAATTCCGATTGCTGTAATAAAAAGGAAAGAAAAAAATGTTAATTGATTTAATTTTGTTGGTGGTTGGTTTTGTATTGCTGATAAAGGGCGCAGACTATTTCGTTGACGGTGCATCATCACTGGCGACGCGTATGTGCATACCGCCGATTATTATTGGTCTGACGGTTGTTGCAATGGGTACCAGCGCGCCCGAGGCCGCGGTCAGCATATCGTCCGCTATTCAGGGTTCAAACGCAATCGCGATTGGTAATGTAATTGGATCAAATATTGCAAATATATTCTTGATATTGGGACTGGCCGCAATGATAGCCACTTTATCGGTCCAGCGAAACACCGTTCGGTACGAGATTCCATTTGTCACCCTGATTACAATATTATTGTGCTGGATGGGGGCGCACTATGGATTTGTTTCTCGTTCCGGGGCAATGTTGTTGCTGGGGCTGTTTGTACTGTTCTTGATTTATTTATACTTTGTATCCCGAAACACTGAATGTTGTCTTGATTGTCCAAAAGTTTTAAGTAAAACAAAAATTGCCCTGTATATTATATTGGGGCTGGTTGCCTTGGTTTGGGGCAGTAATATAACCGTTGAATCTGCGGTGTCGATTGCCCAATACCTGGGGGTGTCCCAGCGTGTAATTGGCCTGACCATTGTTGCGATTGGTACCAGCCTGCCTGAACTGGTCACCAGTGTTATCGCCGCCCGCAAGGGTGAATCAGACATCGCCATTGGCAATATCGTTGGTTCCAACATATTTAATATTTTATTCGTCTTGGGAATTGCGGGTGTGATATTACCAATTCCGTTTAATCCTGCATTCTTGTTTGATGGTGTTATCGCGATTTTGGCGACGGTGCTGCTGTGGCTGTTTACATGCCGTGGTTGTCGCTTGACCCGTGCGCCTGGGATATTGTTTGTTGTGATATATATTGCCTATATCTTGTGGTTGATATTGGGAAAATAAAAAAATCCCCCAAACGGGGGATTTTTTATCGGCTGATACCAGGATTGCCGCCACCACCATTTATTAAATTGGCGACTTCCTGTTCCAGTTTTGTTTTTTGTGCCATCAGATTGCGTGCCTCCATTTCATAGGCTTCGATATCTTGTTCTGTTTCGCGGATATCGCTGCTGCTGTAATGGTTAGTCTGCAAATACTTTTCGCATGCCGCAATTGATGCATAGATGTTGTTGATGCGTTCACCCAGCGCTGCAATTGCTGCGCGCTTTGCTATAATTAACTTGTTTGTTTCTAATCCAGTCGGTGTCATGTCGCCCTCCTATGGTTATTACTTACACCTATTTATGTAGTACACAAAACGGTGTTTGTCAAGGGCGATAGGGTAAAAAACAGGGGATTGTGTCCCCTGTTTGATTGATTTACAGATTATTTTCAGGAAATGCCCCATTGTCCAACATTTCGCGCACCGCAAAGTGCTTGATTTTTTTTGCTGATGTTTGTGGCAATTCTTCTTCGGTAATGGCAAAGTGCTTTACCCATTTGTATTGCGCGATTTTCAGATTTGATTTTTTAATCAGCATATCGACACGCGCAACACTGGTTCCGGGCTTTACCTGGAACACGGCAAATGGAACGATTTTGTCCTTGATAGTGTATTCAAACACTGCCGCGGCCAAGATGTCATCGTTTTGCATGTACAAATCTTCCAGTTCATCAGGATAGACATTTTTACCGCTATCCAAAACGATAACCTGTTTTTTGCGCCCCTTTACCACCAGGCGACCCTTGTCATCCAGCATACCCAAATCGCCTGTCTTGAACCAGCCATCTTCGAATGCGGCGGCATTGGCTTCGTCATTGCCGATGTATCCAGGCATAACCATATTTCCGCGCATCCAAATTTCACCGATGCCGTCCTTATCAGGATTATGTATTTGCAGTTCGTTGCCCTTTAATGGACCCGCATAATACATTTTTCCGTTCTTTTGGCGGAACGCAAAGTTAAAGTTTGATGGTCCTGTTGTTTCCGTCAGGCCATAGCAGTCCCCAACAACAAAACCCAAACTTTCATAGAATTTGCGAATTGATGGTTTCAGTGTCGCGCCCGCAGATACCAACACGCGTGTCCGGCCACCAAACAGTTCATGAATTGGCTTGGTTACTTTATCTACAATACCACCCAGTCCAATTGCACGCAATACCTTGCGCAGTGATACAACAACGCGCATCAGTGTCCATGCATGTTTTTCCTTGGCCGCGTCCACAATCTTTTTGTGGAACACTTCCCAAATACGCGGAACGGCGGGAATAACCTCTGGCTTGTACTGCTTAAAGTCCTTTAAGAATTCTTGTGGTTTTAATACTGGCTGCAACAACAGTTTGCCACTCAATGCCACCGGTACGATAATGTTAATAACCACCCCATAAATGTGGTACAGCGGCAAGAATCCATAGAATGTAAACCCAGGCAGAATCACATCTTTATAGAATTGGGCCCCATCTGCCAGCGACAGCAAATTATTATGTGTCAGTCCAACAACCTTTGGATGGCCTGTTGAACCCGATGTAAACGACAGCATCGCGATATCGTCGCGCGCAACATCGGCGGCAACGAATTCATTTTCGTCTGTGTCATCAACCGTTTCGATGTCAAACATTTCTGGCCCACCATCAACAAAATACTTTGGTTGTGCCAACGCCAGTTTACAATCTGTGTGTCGCATCATATTCAAGTGTTCTGACTGCGCCAACCCAGTGTCCAACATCAAAACGCGTGCGCCCTGGGACAGAATCGCAAAATAAGATTTGATAAATTCAGGTGTATTCCCCGACAGCAATGCCACCGTATCACCCTTTTTGATACCAAAACGCTTTGCCAATAACACCGCGCGTTGTTTTACTTTCTTTAACAAATCTGCATAGGTTTCGTTCTGTCTGACAAAGAAAATACGGTCTTTGTTCCGTTGACAGGCATCATGCAGCATTTCATATACATTTTTCATAGTCATCGTATATTACCTTAAGATTTTTGTTATTACTGGGACATCGTATCCCGACCAATAACCAATATATCGGTTTTTTATAGGAAATACAACCCAATATATGCATCAGGGTATTGATATTTATGATTCGAAAATTCAATATATAGATAATGATTCGCAAAAATATCGCTATATTTTGTGTTTTTTGCAGATTCCGAATCAGGTTTTTATAAAAAAATTATACAAAAAAATGCTTCGTATGAAGAACAGGGGCTGGTCATCATACAAAACCGATTCTGTTTTCACGCTGTACAATGCGGAAAATGTACCTTTCTATAAAGTAAAGCGAAAAATGCAAAAAAAAATTTTTTTCTGTATTGATAGTAATGACGATTCACTATATATTGTGATTAAACAAAACAAAAAACTACTATATATTGTGTTTTTAGAGAATTGGAGTATTAAAATGTCAGAAACACAGATTCAAATTACACCTGTATTAACGACCAAATTGGTCGCTGTTCAAAAGCGCAGTGGCGAAACAGTCCCGTTTGACGCGAAAAAGATATTCGAAGCAATTAAAAAGGCGGTCGCTGTCACAACAGAATTATCAGATGCCCAAATTGTTATTATTACCCAGGATGTATTGGCGCGACTGGATGCTCAGTTTGCAGACAAGACCCCAACGGTTGAAAACATCCAGGATATTGTTATTCAAACATTGATGGACAATCGCGCATATAAAACGGCGGAATCATATATTATTTATCGTCAAAAGCGTACTGAAATCCGCGAATCAATGGTTGATGCGGTCGAAGTTATCGAAGGCTATGTTGGTGGTTCCAACTGGCGTATCAAAGAAAATGCAAATGTTGGCTATTCCATCGGTGGCCTGATTTTGCGTACCAGCGAACGCGTGACCGCGGAATACTGGCTAAACCTGTATCCGCGCGCGGTTGCTGAGGCGCACAAGACAGCTGCCATCCACGTTCACGACTTGGGCTGGCTGACTGGATATTGCGCGGGTTGGTCCCTGCGTGAATTATTGTACGAAGGATTTAACGGTGTTCCGGGATATTTGCATTGCGAACCTGCCCGTCACATGGCGACTGCAATTTCGCACATGGTAAACTTCTTGGGGACATTACAAAATGAATTTGCTGGTGCCCAGGCATTCTCGTCTGTGGATACATATTTGGCACCGTATGTCCGTATTGATAACCTGTCATACGCAGATGTTAAAAATGCGATGCAGACATTGATATTTAACTGTGCGGTACCATGTCGTTGGGGGACGCAAACACCATTTATCAATTTCACATTTGACTGGACTTGCCCCGAAGATTTAAAGAACCAGCATCCATTTATCGGCCGTCAACAGGTTGATTTCACCTATGGTGACTTGCAGGCTGAAATGGACTTGATTAACAAAGCGTTCTTAGAGGTTATGACCGAAGGTGATGCCCTGGGCCGTCCATTCACATTCCCAATTCCAACATATAACATCACACCTGATTTTCCGTGGAATCATCCAAATGTAAAACCATTGTTTGATTTGGCGGCAAAGTACGGTATTCCAAACTTCCAAAACTTCCTAAATTCCGACTTGAACCCAACGGACGTTCGTTCAATGTGCTGTCGTTTGCGCCTGGATGTTCGTGAATTGTTAAAACGTGGTGGCGGTTTGTTTGGTTCCGCAGAAAAGACAGGATCAATTGGTGTTGTGACAATTAACTTGGCGCGCTTGGGTTATATCCACAAGGGTAATCGTGACGGTCTGTTCACAGAATTAAAGCGTTTGCTGGACCTGGGACGTGATTCGCTGGAAATCAAGCGCAAGATTATTACCAAGAACATGGAACGCGGCCTGTATCCATTTACCAAGCGTTATTTGGGTGATTGGAATCATCATTTCTCTACCATTGGTGTAAACGGTGCGAATGAAATGGTAATGAACTTTACAAATGGTTCTGAAAACATTGCGACCCCATTTGGGAAAAAGTTGGTTTTGGATGTTATGGACTTTATCCGTGATAATTTGGCCAATTTCCAGGAACAGACAGGCAACCTGTATAACCTGGAAGCGACCCCAGCCGAAGGATGTTCATACCGTTTTGCAAAAACAGACGTCAAGAATTTCCCGGATATCATCACGGCCGGAACCAAGGACGCACCATACTATACAAATTCAACCCAGTTGCCAGTGAACTTTACAGATGATCCATTTGTTGCACTGGAACACCAAGAAGAATTACAGCGCAAATATACCGGTGGCACAATGTTGCACTTGTATATGGGCGAACCTGTATCCAGTGGCGAAGCGGCGCAAAAAATCGTGCGTACGATATTTGAAAATTACAAAGTGCCATACATGACATTGACACCAACATTTTCAATTTGTCCAAAGCATGGATATCTGCCGGGCAAGCATGAATTCTGTCCGAAATGCGATGCAGAAAATGCGGCGAATCAAAACGAAGAACAAAATAACCAATAACGGCATAAAAACAAATCAAAAGAAAGGGAGGATTTAATTATGACCACAAACTGCCAAAGAACACGTTGCGAAGTATTTTCACGTTCCATGGGCTTTATCAGACCAGTATCGAACTTTAATATTGGCAAATATTCTGAATTTTGTGAACGCAAAACATTTACCGAAGCAAACAGTTTGTCGGCCGGTGCGCGTCATTGTGAATTGTTAAAGAAAGCCGCTTAATTACGCCGATGTCTGAAATTCAAATTGGGGGATTGGTTTCGTTCACCACGATTGACTATCCAGGAAAACTAGCGGCTGTGCTGTTCTTGGTTGGTTGCCCATTACGGTGTGCGTATTGTTCCAACCCCCATTTATTAACCCCAGGAAACGGTGAATATGACCCAGAACGCGTTTTTGCGTGGTTGCAATCACGTGTTGGCAAACTCGAAGCCGTCGTCTTTTCCGGGGGCGAAGCCCTGATGCAGGGTGACACAACAATTGATTTTATGCGTCGTGTGCGGGATTTAGGGTTCAAGATTGGCCTGCACACCAATGGTTTTTATCCTGATGTTCTGCGCCGTGCGGCTGATGTTGTTGACTGGATTGGTTTGGATTACAAGGCAACTGCCGCCCGTTATACTGAATTGGTTGGACAATCCATCGCATATGAAAAAATGTCCCAGTCACTGGATATATGGTTATCCACCGCCAAGGATTTAGAAGTGCGCATAACATGTGACCCGCGTTTCATAACCCCCGATGATTTAATGGAAATCGCGCGTGATTTGCATTCGCGTGGTGTGCATACCGTCGCGATTCAAAAATATATTCCACACTTTGAATCAGATAATCACGCAACCACCGCGCCCCAGCGTGACATTTTCTTTACAGATACTAATTTGCGTCACGCAATAAATTCAATGTTTGAAAATGTTATTTGGCGTGAATAACGACTTTTTATTCTTCACCAAAATCCATTGCGCGTAATTTTTCTGCACGCGGGGTAATTTTCCCGACCGATGTTTGTAATTGTTCGATATCGGTTTGTGCCATTGCAAAGTGCTGATTAACCTTGGCTGCGCGTTCTGACAATCGTGACAAATCAGTCAACAGTAATTCCAGTTCTTTTTTGATTTTTGCCGCAACGCGTTTGATTTTAATATCCGACAGTACTGCGCGAATTGTATTCAGTGTTGCCCACAGTGTCGATGGCGAAACAATGAATACTTTGCGCCGACCCGCATATTCAATTGTGTGCGGAAATTCGCGGTGCAACATTTCAAAGATTGATTCTGATGCGATAAACATCATTGCTGATTCTGCTGTACGCCCGGGGATAATATATTTTTCCCCAATTGCATCAATATGCTTGCGCACATCCAGTTCAAACTGCTTGCGTGCCATAATATCGTCACTGTCAATCATCATGCGGTTATAACTTTCCAGTGGAAATTTGCTGTCAATAATCATATCGCCCGGCGGATATGGCAGGCGTATTACACAGTCAGGTCGCACCCCTGTTTCCAGTACGCATTGAAATGCGTATGTTTCCGGTGGCATGATATCAGTAACCAAATCTTCCAGTTGTCTTTCGCCGAATGTCCCGCGTGCCTGTTTGTTTCCCATCAGAATATTTTTAAAGTTCGCGATATCACCGCTGATGTTTTTTAATTCGATTGCATTTTGGCTCAGTGCGCCCAACCGTTCGGCCAATCGTTCACGCAGTCTGGCATTATCTTCGCGCAGGGCTGATATATCGACCGTTGGCCTGCGCATCAGTAACGCCACCAACAGTAAAATTATGATAAATAATAATACGAAAATATAAGTTGTCATTTCCTAATCCTTTGCTAAGATTATTATAAGAGGATTTATAAATGTTGCAAATGAAACTTTGCGGTGATTTAGTCTTGCGTCAAAAATGCGATGCGGTTGACACTATCACCCCTGAATTATTACAGACAATGGATGAAATGGTTGCCATGATGTGCGACCAAAATGGGGTTGGCTTGGCCGCGCCCCAGGTTGGTATTGCGCGTCGCTTTTTGGTCATGATGGATCCTGAATCCAAGACAGTATATAAAATGATAAATCCACAAATTATATCGCGCAGTGACGAAACTGTTATTATGGAAGAAGGATGTCTATCGGTCCTGGGGCATGATGGTTTGCCGGTGTATTCACGTGTATCGCGTCCAGAATCTGTTGTTGTTCAATGGACTGATGAAAATGGTGAATCAAAGACCGCCCAAATGTCTGAATTACCCGCCCGTATTGTACAGCATGAAACAGATCACCTGGATGGCGTGTTGTTTGTCGATCATCTGTCGCCGGTTCGTCGTGAAATGTTGATGAGAAAAGTGAGACGCCGCAAATGAAACTGGTCCTGATGGGAACAAACGCATTTGTTGTTCCAATGTTTGATAGAATTAAAAACGCGGGTCATGAAATATTGGCGGTTTTTACGCGTGCGCCAAAGCCTGTGGGGCGCAAACAGATTCTGACCCCGTCGCCTGTACACGCGTGGGCCGATGCAAATAATTTGACTGTGCACACAAACATAAATGAATACAACTATTCGCCTGATATGATTGTGGTGGTGTCGTATGGTGTAATTCTGCGCGATAATGTTTTGTCATCTGCACCGTGCATAAATATTCACCCAAGTTGCTTGCCACAATATCGCGGACCATCACCAATCAGAACTGCGATTTATAATGGTGATAAAAAATCAGCGGTGTGTCTGATGGATGTGACTGCGGAACTGGATGCTGGCGATATTCATATGTGTCGTGAATTTGAAATCGGTGAAAACGATACGAATGAAATGGTTGAAAGTCGCGTTTCTGAAATCGGTGGTGATATGTTGGTTGAATATTTGGAAAATCCATCAAAATATCCTGCGGTGCCGCAAATTGGCACGCCTTCATTTACCCGCAAATGGACGGGCGCGGATGAAATAATCGACTGGTCGTGCACCGCGAATGAAATACATAATCAGATTCGTGCGCTGGGTGCGGGGCGCACAAAAATTAACGGCATTGATGTCAAGATATTGGAAACACGCGTTCATGAAAAAATATTGGAAATCATGCGTATACAGCCAGCGGGTAAAAAGCCAATGGATTGGAAAAGTTTTACAAACGGCCTACGCAATTCGCCGATAAAGTATGGGGAATAGATATGCCAAATGATAAAAAATTATGTGCTTTGCACGGTGTCCATGTAAACATTTCTGAACATAATGATTACGGTAAATGTGCATGCCTGGATTGTATGGGGTGTCACTGTCACTCGTGCAAAGAATTTAAGAAATTGTCAATGGAAATTCTGATGACGCTTGGCCGTACGCGTTGTGAGTTATGCAAGGGATATACAAGATAAATGGATAGCCGATGGCAAAAAAGAAAAAATATAACAACAAAAATACCACTACAAAACCACGCGAATTTTTTTGTAAATATGCGCACCAGTATGTTATTCGTGGTCGTTGGAATTGGGATTGTAAATGTATGCACTGTTTCATAGGTGGATATTGCGCCGATTGCGAAATAGTGCACAAGGCGTTATACATCCCAGCGGCCAAGAGATATCGTATAAAAGCGTGCAATCGTTGTTTCTTGAAAACCAAACAAATTCGCGAACGGATTGCTGCGGAACAACTGGCACAGAAAATAAAATAATGACACGATACAAAGTAATCTTGGAATATGATGGCACGGATTTAATCGGCTGGCAAGAAAATGCCCAGGGTCCATCTGTGCAATCGATTGTCAAAGACGCGATTTTTGAATTTTGTGGTGCGCGTGTGGATGTTGTTGGTGCGGGGCGTACCGATGCAGGTGTGCACGCCATTGCAATGACGGCGCACGTTGATTTGCCGGGCGAAAATTCGGCCCAAACCGTTATGCGTGCACTGAATTTTTATATGATGGGTCGGCCCGTTGTTGTGCGTGATTGCCAAATCGTGTCTGATGAGTTTAATGCGCGTTTTAATTGTACAGCACGCCACTATAAATACATTGTGCTAAATCGTCCAATGGCACCGGTGTTACAAAAAAATCGTGTTTATTGGGTGCCACGAAAATTGGATGTTGATGCGATGCGCGCGGCCGCCACAAAGTTAATTGGCAATCATGATTTTACCAGTTTTCGTGCATCCCAGTGCCAGGCAAAATCCCCGATTAAGACATTGGATAAAATTGAAATTACCCAAAACGGTGACGAAATTATTTTTGAATTTTCTGCGCGTTCATTCTTGCATCACATGGTGCGCAACATTGTTGGCACATTGATTGAAATCGGTATTGGAAAGCCATACGATATTGATGATGTCTTGGCGGCGAAATGCCGCAGTGCGGCGGGTCCCACCGCCCCGGCGTCTGGTCTGTATTTTATCCGCGCGGATTATGCCAACGACGATTGATTGGCATTTTCTGAACCCGTCCATTGTCATAAATTATAAATGCCCCGCGCAATATTTTATGTTCACAGCGTGGTGCACGAATATCAAAATACGAAACGATAAAGTCGGTATTTGAATCCCTGCATAATTTGTTTATGTTGTGCATCAATGGTACAAACTTTTGAATATACACCAGGTTAAAGTTTTCTGAATTGTATCGAAACTGTCCAGCGTATGGTTTTGTGCGCGTGTTTGGTGTGTTGGTTTCAAATCCTGCAAATTGTTTCCATGTATCAAATGCAAAGAAGTGATTTGATGCCTTTGATTTTGTGAATTCAATTTTATCATCGTATATAAATGTCACCAGTTCATTGTCGTGTGTACTGATAACTGCCGGGCGTGGTGCGCAGTACATTGCACAAACACCACACATAATCATTATTCCGCCCAGTATATAGTTTTCTTTTACCCGTAATGGCTTGATAAAAATCATCAGCATCAATCCGCATATAAAACACATCATCGCAGTATTCGAAACATGTGGTACGGTGATAATTGCGCCGGGTAATTTAGAAATAAATTCTGCCACAACAAATATCACATCGTAAATATTGTGGGCCAGTGCGACCAATGTGCCCGAACCAATAATTGTTCCCACAAATACGCACGGCATAATTGCAAATGAAAATATAGGCAACAATATCAAATTACCAATCAGTCCATAAATTGGTACCGCACCAAAATGTGCCATCACAAATGGCAGTGTAAATATCGTCGCTACGACCGATGTCAATGCAGCGACACAAACAACTTTGGTAATTTTATTTTCTGGAATTTTAGGTTGTACAACCGTCCAAAACCAGGTTAATCCAAATACTGCGGAAAAAGATAATTGAAATCCCGCTTGCATAACATAATGCGGATTTATCAAGAATATAATACAAAATGCAATCGCGATATTGCGCAGTGAAAATGCGTTGCGCCCAAATATAAATGCCAAAAACATCAGACTGGTCATCAGAAACGCGCGCAATGTCGCAACATCTATCCCTGACAGAAACAGATAAAACACCAATCCCACCCACGCGCATATCGTTGCTGGTATTCGTGCCGATGTGCGCCGCGTCACAAATGGTGTTGCCCGAAATATCAAATAGAATATCGCAAACAGCCACCCACCAACCAGTGCCATATGAAAACCACTGATTGACCAAACGTGGCCGATGCCGGTTGCCATCCATATTTCTTTGTCTGTGCTGGGGATTGTGTTTTTGTATCCCAAAACCAAACTATCGCTCAGGAATGATTGACTGCGAATATGCAATGCGTTTCGCAACGCGTTAACAGAATGGTTGTCGCCTGATTTGATAACATCAATATCTGTCACATAACCAGTCGCGCTAAGCCCATTAAAATACGCCCATCGTGCATAATCAAATGTCGCGGGTGCATATGCCGGACTGGGGCGAAACAGTGTGACGGTTGCACGAACCGTGTCGCCAATATTTGGTGTGACAACTGTATTGGTTGTGCTGACGCGTATTGTGCCATAATCCGATTCCATATACAGTCTGGTTTTATCTGCGGCATAGTCAATGTTTGAAATCTTGGCTGTGATTTCTGTATCGCGCATAGTGCGTGCGATTTGCGGGATATTGATAAAATTTGTGTATGCGCATGCATAGTAAAAACCAAACAGAAACAGCAGTCCACCACGCAACACAACAGGCACGCGTTTTATAAATGTTGTAATCAAAATCAGGCCTGCAACCAGTCCTGCAAATGGTATTGATGGTTCATAGGATAATGTAAAATAAAGCCCTGCACCAAACGCAATCAAAAATGGCGCATACAAGAATAAATTATCGCGCTGAAAATTCAGGAATTTTTGCATATCGTCAGTATAGGAATTTATTTAATTGCCACGCAACGAAAAATTTCGTATGATAGAATTCCATAAGGGGGCATTCTTATGGCAACGAAATATATTTTTATAACCGGTGGTGTGGTTTCAAGTTTAGGCAAGGGCGTCGCAGCAGCAGGGTGTGGCGCCCTTCTTCAATCCCGTGGGTACACTGTGCATGCGCGCAAATTTGATCCGTATTTGAATATTGACCCGGGCACAATGTCGCCGTTTCAGCACGGCGAAGTCTATGTGACAAATGATGGCTATGAAACAGATTTGGACCTGGGGTATTACGAACGATTTTTGGGTGCGCGGCTGTCGCGCAATGATTCGGTGTCTGGTGGTCGCATTTATTGGGATGTTTTGAATGCCGAACGACATGGCGACTATTTGGGGGCAACGGTTCAGATGATTCCCCATGTGTCTAATAAAATCAAAGAATATATATCTGCGCCATCTGATACTGATTTTGTTGTGTGTGAAATCGGCGGCACCGTCGGTGACATCGAAGGTAAAATATTCCTGGAATCGATTCGTCAGTTTGCAAATGATGTTGGTCGTCGTAATGTTATGTTTGTGCACTTGACACTGGCACCATATCTGGAAAAAAGCGGCGAATTAAAAACCAAGCCGACACAAATGTCTGTGCGTCGATTACTGGAAAACGGAATTCAGGCCGATATGTTAATTGTGCGCACACCGCGTATGCTGACCCCGGATGAACGTGACAAGATTGGTATGTTCTGTAATATGCCGGCCAAGAATGTAATCAGCGGAATTGATGTTGATAATATTTACAAGATTCCATTGGCCTATGAATCGCAACATGTATTTGATATCATCGCCGATCATTTTGGCCTGCCGTCGGCGCGCGGTGATATGTCGCGGTTTGAACGCATTGAACGACACTTGGACGCGGATGTCCCAACCGTCACGATTGGCATTGTTGGTAAATACTTTGATGTGCCTGATGCGTACAAGTCTTTGAACGAGGCTTTATTCCACGCCGGCATCCAAAACAATGTACATGTTAAACTGAAAAAGATAAATGCAGAAACCTTTACCCCCGATGATTGCAGTGATGTTGATGGTATCTTGGTTCCGGGTGGTTTTGGCGCGCGTGGTGTCGCGGGCAAGATTGCGGCGGCCCAGTACGCGCGCGAAAACAAAGTCCCATACATGGGGATATGCCTGGGGATGCAGGTTGCGGTTATCGAATTTGCCCGAAATGTTTTGGGAATAACAGATGCAAATTCATCTGAATTTGATAAATCGTGCACGCCTGTTATTGGAATTATGGCGGCGCACGATTCTGAAAATATGGGTGGCACATTGCGACTGGGGGCATATCCGTGCGTGATAACACCGGGGTCGCGTGCGCATGAAATTTGGGGGGCTGAACAAATCAGTGAACGCCATCGTCATCGCTATGAAATGGATGTATCGCTGGAACAACAGTTTGCTGCCGCCGGTATGATAATTTCTGGCCGCAGTCCTGACGGCACATTACCCGAAATTATTGAATTAAAAGACCATCCGTTCTTTGTCGCGGGACAATTCCATCCGGAATTTCAATCCAGTCCCTATACTGGTCACCCGATGTTCAACGCGTTTATCGCCGCATCAAAAAAATAGCAATCCCCCGTTTGGGGGATTTTTTTATTGCCCTGGTTGTGTAAATTTTACTAACATATTTGGTATGAGAAGAATGTTCCTTGCTTTAATCATAATGTTGATGGCTGTGCCTGCACATTCGGCCCAGTATCGTGCGGCAATGGTTGCTGATATGGACACCGGTCGCGTCCTGTACCAAGAAAACGCCCTGGCGGCAAATTATCCGGCCAGCCTGACCAAAATTATGACACTGTATTTGGTGTTTGATGCGCTGGAACATGGACGTTTGTCGTTGGATGATTATCTGATTGTGTCCCAGTCGGCGGCGAATGCAGAACCTGTTAAACTGGGATTGCCCGCAGGCAGCAAGATTCGCGTCGAAGATGCGATAAAGGCCGTTGCAGTTTACAGTGCAAATGATGTTGCGCGTGTCTTGGCTGAAAATTTAAAGGGTGGCCAGGAAGAATCTTTTGCCCAGTTAATGACACGCGTTGCGCGTGAAATCGGGCTGACCAATACTAATTTTGAAAATTCATCTGGTCTGCCAAA
>JAZTWE010000011.1:0-39818 GCA_045635705.1 Candidatus Enterousia sp. | reverse complement strand
TGCAATTGTTTTGGCATCACCTGTTGCAATTGCCGACATCAGTGTATCAGTACTGATTGTCCCCAATATTGCCATTGCAACCTTTGGCCCCACCCCAGAAACACCAGTCAGCATATTAAACAAATCTTGGGCGACCAGTGTCGTGAACCCAAACAAACGGATTGAATCTTCGCGCACAACCGTTTCAATCCACAGTTCCACAGTACTCTTGTGTGTCAAGTATTCCGCTGTATAGACCTTGTACCCAACGCCATGGGTTAATAAAATTACAAATCCGTCACCAATATAGTCAACTATGCCTTGCAATTTGCCAATCATTTGTTATCCTTTTGGGGTAATTTTAATCTAATTAAATAAAAAGGTCAAATATGAGTGGACACAGTAAATGGCATAATATTCAGCACAAAAAGGGTGCTGCAGACGCCGCACGCAGTGGTTTGTTTACAAAATTGGCGCGTGAAATTACAATGGCGGCAAAACTGGGTGATAAAAACCCTGACAACAATCCACGCCTGCGTCTGGCGATTTTAACTGCACGCAAGAATTCGATGCCAAACGATAACATCAAACGCGCAATCGACAAGGCATCTGGTTCAAACACTGAAAACTACGAAGCAGTTAGATACGAAGGTTATGGTCCTGGTGCCGTTCCCGTTATTGTAGAGGCCTTGACCGACAACCCACGCCGCACTGTTCCTGAAATTCGCAATATTTTTGCAAAAAATGGTGGCAACATGGGCGAAGAAGGCTCCGTTGTATTTATGTTCACCCGCGCTGGCCAAATCATGTACCCTGCATCAATCGGTAAAACCGAAGATGAAATGATGGAAATCATTATGGATGCCAACGCCGACAATCTGGAAACCAGCGAAGAAGGCTTTATCATCACCACAAAACCCGAAGATTTTATCACTGCACAAAAATACTTGTCTGATATCTTGGGCGAACCAGAACAGGCTGAATTAACATGGATTCCAAATATGCCAATGGATTTAGATGACGAAGCCTATGCAAAACTGGAAAAACTGGTTGATGCATTGGATGCAAACGACGATGTTCAAAAAGTATTCACCGCCGCTGCATAAAAACACACAATATTTCAAAACCGCCATTTTGGCGGTTTTTTTATTTTAAATTCAATACCAAGCCACAATGATCTGTTGGCTTTTCTGCCAATCGTGGTTCCATATCAATTTCGCACCACTGAACCATTTCCATCGCGGCCCTATTACACAGGAAATAATCCAATCGCAATCCTTGTCTATTACCCACAGTATCACGCCCGCGATAACCATACCATGTATAATCTATATCATCAGGGTGCAACGCACGCCATGCATCAACCCATCCATCGGCCAGCCATTTATTCATAATCGCACGCGCCGCTGGCGCTGCAATCGCAATTCCTTCGTAATTTTTTGGTTTCCAAATATCTCTATCTTCTATTGCGACATTAAAGTCCCCACCGACAATCACCGCCTCTGGCGAATTAGTGTACTGTGCGATATATTCTGTAAACGCATCCATCCATTCCAGTTTATACGGAAACTTTGGCGAATCCACCGTATCGCCATTTGGCATATATACATTTATCAATCGCACCCGTCCATCAACCACACATTCCAAGAATCGGGCATTCACATCCGCATAGTTCGGCAACCCCATCGTCACATCTTCGATTGAATATTTTGAAAACACGGCAACACCGTTCCAACTCTTTTGTCCAAAGACCTTTACATTATACCCAAACTCGTCAAACAATGTATGTGGAAAACTTGCAGTTTCAACTTTTAATTCCTGCAACATAATTACATCATATTCCCCTTTACGCAGGATTTCCAAGAAACTTTCAATATGTGCGCGCACCGAATTAATATTTAATGTCAGAATTTTCATATTTGCAATCCTTGTTCTGTTGAGTATAATATCAACAGTCCAATATAAAAACAACCAAGGAATTTTAACAAATGAATATGTATCAGTTACTGGAACACAATGTAAAAAGAAATCCAGATACTTTATTTCTGGTCCGCGAAGGTGTTTCATACATTAAATTTTTAGATTTGGTCAAGGCACGTGCCGCATCACTGCACAAGGCTGGCGTTACCAAGGGCGACATTATTGGCATCTTGTCACACAACATCCCCGAATTTCCAATTACATTATTTGCGATTTGGTATTTGGGTGGTACTGTATTGATGCTGGATACCAACCTGACACCATTTGAATACGACAACATGGCTGAAATTACCAAGTGCAAAATGGTATGTGCTGAAAAATCTTTCTTTTTCAAGACAGACAAATTCACATTCTATGACATCACCAAAAAAGATGGCAAAATTAATCCAGACTTGGCACCTGCTGAATTGGAAAGCCTGGATATTGCAACAATGTCATTTACATCGGGCTCAACCGGCACACCAAAGGTTGTACCACTGACCCACTTTAACTTGACAGAATGCGCAAATTCATTGGAAAGCATGAACAAGTGGATTTTACCTGGTGATATTTTATACGGCTTTTTACCAATGTATCACATCTTTGGTTTTGCGGTTGAAATTTTGGCAACCCTGCACTATGGCGCAGGTATGTTATTACAACCAACCGTTAATCCCAAAGAAATCATGGCGGACTTCAAGAAATTCCGTCCACAAATCATCCCTGCTGTACCACGCCTGTGGGAAGTTTTCCGTAACAGAATCATTGATAATATCAAGGCACAAAAGAAATGGGGCCTGGTATCATTTATCATGAAACACGGTAAATTCATGACCAAAATCGGTTTGGGTGGTTTGGTCAAAAAGGTACAAAAACCAATCTTGGATGTATTTGGTGGTCGTGCCCGTCTGTTGATTGCTGGTGGTGCCGCCACAAAGCCAGAGGTTGAAACATTCTATGAACAATTGGGTCTGACCTTTATCCAAGGATACGGTTTAACCGAAACCGTTGGACCAATCTGTATTTCAAAACCAACTAAGAACCGTTTACCATTTGCCTTTGGCGGACCAACACTGAATAACGATTGCGAAATCCGCGACAAAAACGAAGACGGCGTTGGTGTTCTGTGGGTTCGTGGTCACCAGGTATTTGGTGGTTACTTAAACAACGAACTGGTAAACCAAGAAGTATTTGACGAACGCGGTTTCTTTAACACTGGCGATATGGTATCAATGGACAAAAACGGTGAACTGCACTTTGCCGGTCGCAAAAAGCAGGTTATCGTTTTGGACAGTGGTAAAAATGTTTATCCTGACGAACTAGAAGGTATGTTTATCACAATTCCTGGCGTAAAAAATGTCGCAGTATTTGAACACAAAGTCAAGAATAAAACCGTCACATACGGTGTATTCAGTGTCGACAAAGACATGACCATGGAAAAATTGGCGACCGCCGTGGCAGACGCAAACAAAAAAGTTGCCAGTTACAAGTGGGTCACCCATTTTGCAATGACAACTGACGACCTGCCACTGACCAGCACACAAAAGGTTAAACACCACATTGTGCGCCAAAACTTAATCGACGGTAAATATCCTGATCGTCACGAATAAAAAAAGTCCCCCGATTGGGGGATTTTTATTTAATTTTTTACACGCGCCAAATCATCATAGATTTTGTATTTCTGATCGGGCGTTTCATGATATTCATACGCAGCCCCACCGGCAGAATATTGATTAAACAACGCGGTCACTTTATCCACCGCCACACGCATCATATCATCCGTCACATCAGAATCATATTCGATAACGCGCACATCATTATTCTTTAATTGCAAGAATCGCATAATCGGGCGCGCCACAGATTTAACCGCAAACCCACCTGATTGCAACATAAACGCTTCCAGCGGCAACTGTGGCATATTACCTTTTTCCAGTTGTGATTTCGATGGCGCGGCACCTGTTTTAATATCCATAACCCCGCCGTCCCACACACCATCTGCGCGTGCGCGCACGGTGCGTCCTGCGATAACAACCCGCCCTGAAATTTCGTTGTGCATATTTTTCATTTTTACCATTTCTGTGCAAATCAGTGGTGCAATTTCCACAAATCTTTTATGCCAAAAATGAAACAAGATACTGCCCGACCCTAAAATTTCCAGTGCCCGTCTATCCATTTCTGCGACCAACTTTTGTGGAACAAAATCCTGGGCATTTTCAATAACCTTGTGCACCAAATCACCAAACTGACGCGCATCAGGCGCAACCCAATAATCATCCAGCACACGCAATCGCAAAATATGACGAACATAAAAGGCATACGGATTATGTATTAACAGTTCCAGTTCTGTCACATACACATCAGACCAATCTGCTGGTGGTTGTGGTGCCGACAAATCCAATGGTCGCAACGGCACATCATCACGGCTGCGAACCGCAGTTAATATTTCATCTGCTGCATCAGTGTCAAATTTTCCGACCCGCGCCACCACGCGCGACAAGAATCGTGACTCGGTCGTTTGGACACCACCTGATACCCGACTGCGCAGCCAATAAACATCCCCACCACACGACAAATTCATAAAGTCCAACGACTGCAACGACACTTTTCTATCTGATGATGGCAATCCTATTTTTTCTGCAATCGCCCGTGGCAGCCACGCATTTTCATACCCGCGCGCTGGGAACATGCCCTCGTTCAATCCTGTCAGTATAACAATATCCGCGGTTTGCATACGCGATTCAATCGTCCCCAGTACAACAATTTTTGCATCCGCCTGCATTGGGCTGCGCACCGATATTGTACCCAGGCAATCTGCGATAAACGCACGCGCCTCACCTAGATTCAGATTAACCCCAGCCATCATCAATGCATCTGATAACTTTCGTATTGCCAACCACACCTGTACTGACACAACATCATCAATATTAAATCCCGGCTTAAAATTACCAATATTTGTGACAACAATTTGCGCCACTGTATCAAACAGATTATGATTTAATTCGGCATATAATTTTTCAAAGGTCGCATCCCCTGAATCAATCCAACCATCCATCAAATTCAATATCGCGCGACCAACCTTTGTCATTGTCCCAGGCACACCACCCGAAAAATCCGCCACCAGTCCCCTGGCGGCAAAGGCCGCCGCAATACGCTGATTACCGGCTGCGTCCGGCGTTATTATCAATACAGACTTGTTATCATTAACTGCGCGCGTGGCAATTTCTGCAACTGCGTTTGCCTCTTCACTTTCGCGCGCACATTCAACCAGATGACAATGCGACACATCTATATTTTCATTACATTTCCCAGTATCATTACCAAACGCATAGTTCATAAAATCAATCGCAGATTCCCCAACATCAATCGGCAACACATCATCCGCACTAATACCAAGGCGCGATAAAAACTTATATTCTGAATTATACGGATTTGTATTTAATTCGAAATCAGTCGTGCGACCTGATATTTTCCCAGACAAGATTATTCGCCCGTGTGATTTTCCCGCCACTGCAACCATTAAATCAGATGTCGCTGGCACACTGGCGGTTGATGCACAAACAATAACCAACTTGTATTTATCCAGCGCATTTATCCACGCACGAATACCATCATTTCTGACCGATGTTTCTGTTGGTCTGTTTTGATAATACTGCGCCATAAATCCCGATAATAAATTCAACAGTTTTGCCTTTGATGCAAAATGCGCAGCATATTTTTCATCAACCAATTCGGCCCAGTTTATAGTACTGGCATCCACCCCTTCGTTTTCAAGATAATCCTGCATACGCACCAAATCGCGCGCCACTGGCAATGCCGCAGTCAGATTTCCAATATTGGCATCCATTGCCAACAGGCGCGACAACACAACCACGCGTTCCAACGACGACACACTGTTTTCAGAATCTATGTCATCATCAACATCTTCATCAGCCCCTTCGCCCAGCGCAACCAATGTCGGCAACACAACCGCACCACCCGACTTTTCCACAATCATTTTTTCAACTGTACGCACGGCACGACGACTGGGGACAAAAATCAACATATCCGCGATATCAACCCCCGCCCCCATCATCAGCATCCACAACGCATCAGACATCCGCGCAGGATTCGTTGCATAAAAGATATTCTTATTTGATTCCAAGTGTCGCCTTTATTGGTTCCAGTCCTGTTTTCTTTTCTGCTGATGTCATTACAATTTCTGGTATCATTGCACCATGGTCAGTATGCTTGATTTCGACCTGTTTCGCTTCACGCACTTTTTTATCTTTCTTGGTATAAACGATTTGATACGGGATTGCATTCGCATCACAAAAATCCATTAAATCCAAATCAGAATCACGCGCACCGATACGCGAATCAATCAGTATAAACAACCGCTTTAATTGACGACGCGTCATCAGATATTCTTCCAATCGTCCCAACCACCGCATTGCATCCATCTTGGACACCTTGGCATATCCATACCCCGGCAGGTCAACAATCATAATTCTATCGTCCAAATTAAACAGATTCAAACTTTGTGTGCGCCCTGGTGTATTTGATGTGCGGGCAATCCATTGTCCCACCACCGCATTGATTAACGATGATTTACCAACATTACTGCGCCCAATAAACGCATATTCATCAAAGGCCGTATTCGGCAATGATTTTACTGTTTCAAAACTGCCAACAAATTTAATCATTTGCACCCCCTTTGTCCAGCAACCGCTTGTACGCTTCTTTTTTTGATATACCTGTGCGTTGTGCCAATTCCGCCGCCGCAGATTTCATCGAACCCGCCACCACATCATTAACAATTTCACTGATTTCATAATCAGACATTTTTCGTTCCGGCCGTGGTGCAACAACAATAACAATTTCACCACGCGGTGGCGTAATATTCATCAATTCTGCTGGATATCCAATAATTGTTTCTTCGTACATTTTTGTAATTTCGCGCACGATTGCAATTTGTCTTTCCGGCATAACACGCGCCAGTTCTGCAATTGTTGTCATAATACGATTTGGACTTTCATAATAAATAATCGTATGCGCAATCTTGTTATCATCGCGCAACTTTTTCGCATCAAAGAATCCACAAAATGTAAACCTGTCACTGGGGAATCCAGACAGTGCCAGCGCACTTATCGCCGCCACCGGCCCCGGCACAACAAACACCGACACGCCCACTGCGCGCGCGGCGCGCACCAACCTGAACCCCGGGTCAGATATTGTTGGCATTCCAGCATCAGTCACAATCGCAATTGATGCCCCATCAGATATTTTATGAATTAAATCATCTGTGGTTTCGCGTTCATTATGTTCGTGATATGCAACGCGTTTTGTTTTGATATCAAAATGCGCAGCCAACTTACCAAAGACACGCGTATCTTCGGCTGCGATTAAATCCACATTTTTCAAAACATCTATCGCGCGCGGCGACATATCAGATAAATTTCCGATTGGTGTTCCAACAATATAAAGCCCTGATTGCATTGCATTTCCTTTTATAGTAAAATGATACAAAATAAAATGGATTTTTCAATGCTTATGAACAGAATTTTTGGCTTTTTAACATTAACCGCAATATTATCAGGTTGCGCCACAACCCAATCCCAGGATACTGATTGGACCAGTATATACGGCACACTATCTGCGGGCGAACCATCACAAATACAATACGGCAAATATTCTGACAATGACGATACAATCCATCGTATGGCGGTGATGTTACCACTCAGTGGCACAAATAAATCTGTTGGCCGTACAATTCGCACATCGGTTGAAACCGCGGTTTTACAGACCGGCGCACAAAATTTATCTGTGGCATTTTATGATACTGCCGGCGACATAAACGAAACCATCAGCACTGTACTGGCGACAAATCCTGGGGTTATTGTTGGTCCTGTATTTGCATCTGATGCGCGCGCCCTGCGCGATAGCAAGCCTGAAAGCCTGCCCGCAATTTCATTTACATCGGATGCCACCGCACTTGGCAATGGCGTTATGACAATGGCACTGATGCCCACAAACAGTGTAGAGGCAATAATTCGTGAAATGCAGTCTGACAAAGTCAACCAATTTATCATCATCGCCCCTGATACCAAGTCTGGTCGCCTGATGGCTGGCACGGCGGTGGATGCGGCTGAAATTTACAACCTGCCACTGACCGGTATATTCTATTACAACGAAAAAGATACGGATTCTATCAAGAATGCAACAATTTCTGCATCAATGAATGTTGCCCGCGCTGCGGCACATACCCGCGCCCGCACCGTACTATCAGACATATTGACCAACGAACGCCTGACGATGATAGAGCGTTCAAACCTGACCCGCCAATTGGAAAAATTGGACAAGACTGAAACCCTGGGTACTGTACCATACGATGCAATATTATTCTTGGGCAACGGTGATGACACCCGCGCACTGGTATCATTCTTGCGCTATTACGATGTTGGCGCACGTGATGCACGTCTGTATGGCACAGCATTATGGGATGGCGCAGGACTGGAATCAGACATAACATTATCTGGGGCAAAGTTTGCAATTCTACCTGAAACCAATCCTGAATTTAGCATCCTATACGAACAGGTATCCGGCACAGCCGCATCACGATTGGCAACAATTGGCTATGATGCAACCAACCTGGCAATCGGTATGCTATATTCGAAAAAATCAGATCCTGCATACCTGCTGGACCCCAGTGGCTATATCGGCACGGACGGCCTGTTGCGCTTAAAGCCTGCGGGTGACAATGAACGCGCCCTGCGCATTGTACAATTAAACGGCAATGGTGAATTACAAACAGTTAAACCAGCGGCAACAAACTTTATGACCCCGCTGTACAATATTGAACAGCGTCATATAAAACCAGCCGACGCAATGAAGTTACAAACAAACGGAATTGACCCCGATGATTACATTGTGTTGCCCGAACGACTGCGCGACAAATACGGCAGCAAAACTGTCGGTGCCAATCAAACAGGCGCATACAGCGTTCAAAAAAGCCAGGTTGTCGCAATATTACCAACCGACGAAACAAGCGAACCTGTAATTCAATCTAATTACACACCTGTAAAATTAGAACCCGTCCAACAAACATACATTGACGAAGTTGAAATATACGAATAATAAAAGACACCCCGTTCGGGGTGTCTTTTATTCCTGGTGGGAGTGGCTGGATTGTAATTCCCATATTCGCTATCGCTCTATGGGTCCCTTTCGCCTGCGGCTCGAACCAGTGGTTCTCATCTCAGCACATCCATACCATAAAAAAACCCACACGAGGTGGGTTATTTTAATGGTGGGAGTGGCTGGATTCGAACCAGCTCAGGCTTAAGCCAACAGATTTACAGTCTGCCCCGGCTCTCCAACTCCGGCGCACGCCCAAACTTATCGCCACATACTCTTGTGGCTTGCCACACGAAGCCTTGGCGAAGTGTGGTGCGGGCAGCGGGAATCGAACCCGCATTTCAAGCTTGGAAGGCTTGCATACTAGCCTTTGTACTATGCCCGCAACAAATCTAAAGCCCTGTGATTATATACTAAATAAAAACAAAATCAAGCAAGAAATCACAAAGGATTCAGATAACCGCCGCGCGAACAGCACGCAGATATCTACAACTTTTTATAAAATAAATCTAATGCGATAGATGCGCCGTTGTTCGCAAGCGTAGTGTACCGAACGTACATGAGCGCGCGAACAACAAGCAGATATCCATTAGATTTATTTTATCGCAGTGGTGGGAAACAATCACCACCCGTTTCTGGACAACAGTTGAACCCCAGGTCATACATATCAGTATAAACCTCGCCCGGGCAACAGCCGTGTTTGTCAGGTTGTGCACCATTATCACACATGGCAACATCACTGGGGGTGAATTTATTGCGACTGTTTTCAGCCCACATCCCCAGTACAAAGCCAACGATAAATGACAATACAATTACAAAAATATCCAACAATCTTTTTTTCATTTATTTTCCTTTTTTCACCGCACATAGACACTCGTTATAAATATAAAATAAATATAATGTGGTGAATATGGGCAGTGAAAAATGGCGTAGTGTACAAAACGGTACATGAGCCATTTTCACCGCACATAGACACCCATTAGATTTATTTTAGGGGCGGAAAACAGTCGCCACCACCATCCGGACAACACGCAAACACCATGTTTTCCAGTTCCATAAACTTTTCCCCCGCACAGCAACCAAATCTGTTTGGTGCGTCCCCATTGGGGCACAGGCCGGCCTGTTCGTTGGCCTCTACTTCTTCGGCGGTTGGTTCGGCGGGCGGGGTCACAACACCAACCGTGTCGGGCACTAAAACCTCTACCTCAACCACTGCGACGGGTTCTGCCTCTATGATTTCTTCTGCTTCATCTATCGCAACTACACCGCCCTCTTCTGACGATGTTGTTTTGATAACATGTCCCGATGTGCGACGCCCCGTTGCACGTTTTGTACAATCACGACGATAGATTACTTCCAATTCAGCCAAACGCTGTTTTGTTTCATCATCAGGTTCCACCACAGATTTTAATTCGTTAATCTCTGACTGGGTTGCACCGCAATCTGTGCGCTCAACGACCGCAGCGTTTGCCACCGACATTGTCCAAACACCAAACAAAGCAAAAAATATTTTTTTCATTTTTACCCCTATTGTTCGTTAATAATTTTTTCCACTTCCAAAATAAAATCGATTGCTGGATTTGTTAACTTTTTTGCCGTTTCAAAAATTTCTTCGGCTGCCGCCTGCATATTCAGTCGTTTGTATGTTTCGACCATTTCAATGGTTTCATCGTTATCAAATTCATCATCTTCCAATGCTCGTGCAATTTCCAGTTCTTGCTGTGCCAATGCAATATACTTTTCGCTATTTTCATTACACCCACGTTCTGATAAGTTAGCATAAATTTTCGCACGAATAATTCGATATTCAGAATCAGCATTTGCTGGTGGTAATTGTTCCAGCAATAAATTCTCGATAATCAAACATGTCTTTTCTGTATCAACCTGGGGAACTGGACGCTGCACTTGTTCCGGTTCAACTGGTGCAGATACAGTCTTAACATTACCGACCGACCAACCAACCATTACCCCACAGACAAACAACGCAAGTAATGCCATCGCACCAAAAAACTTTTGTCGTGCAGTATGTGTGACTGATTGATATTTTTTAGATTTTGATTTCATGTTCTCTCTCCTCTATATAACTTACTCTACAATCCCATTTTTAATAGTAATTGTGCGATCCGCCCGCGCTGCCAGGTTCATATCGTGCGTGACAAACAGCATTGCCATTTTGTTTTTACGCACCAGTTCCAACAACTGGTCAAATACCGCTGTTGCATGTTGTGGGTCTAAACTGCCTGTTGGTTCGTCTGCCAACAAAATATCCGGTCCATTTGCCAAGGCGCGCGCAACAGCGGTGCGTTGCTGTTCACCGCCACTCATCTCCCCCGGCAGGTGCGATGCACGATGCGCAACATTTGCCGCCTTTAACAATTTAATCGCGCGGGCGCGGGCCACATCTTCATCGATTCCATTCGCCAACATTGGCAATATAACATTTTCCAGCGCGGTAAAATCAGACAACAAATTATGCCGTTGATACACAAATCCTATTTTTTTACGACGAACCTGGGTACGCATATCTTCGTCCATTTTATGTGTTGCGACACCATTGATTAAAATACTGCCACCACTTGGCTTATCCAACAATCCAACACATTGCAACAAAGTTGACTTTCCACTGCCTGATTGTCCAACCAGCGCAACAATTTCCCCACGGTGCAAATCAAACCCACCCCCGCGCAAGATATGTAATGGCTGGCCACCTTCGACAAAAGTCCGCTTTATATCACGCACCGACATAACAACATCATCACGCGATACTTTTGATAAAGAATTCAGAATATTCGCCATATGCCACTTTCCTTCTATTCGTTACGCAAGACCTCTACTGGATCTGTCTTGGCCGCTTTCCACGCTGGATACAATGTCGCCAAGAACGCCAACAAAATCGCAATCAATGCGATACCGATTACTTCACCGACAACCAGTTTTGATGGTAATTCAGACAAATAATACAATTCCGCAGGAAACAAATCACGCCCCGTTAACCACTGGAAAAATTGGCGTATTGGTTCAATATAAATCGCAATCAACACCCCAAAAATAGTACCAAAGAACGCACCAATTACCCCAATTGCTGTTCCAGACAAAACAAAAATTTTCATCATTGATTTGCGTGAAACCCCAAATGTACGCAATACAGCGATATCTTTATTTTTATCTTTGACCAACATCACCAACGACGACACGATATTAAACGCCGCCACAATAACAATCAGCATCAAGATAAGAAACATAACATTCGATTCCACCTGTAACGCACCAACAAACCCGCGATTCAAATCACGCCAATCACGCACCACAAACCCATCTGGCAACAGTGTCTGTAACGCATCTGCGACCGCGCGTGTATCTTCTGGATTATCCAGGAACAAATCAATATGCGTAACACTATCCCCGATATTCAGATATTTTTGCGCTGTTTCCAACGGCATAAAAATATACCCTGAATCATATTCATACATTCCCATAAAGAACGATGTCATCACTGGATACGCCATTATTCGGGGCATTGAACCAAAGGGCGTTGGTGTTGCACCATTGGCCGACACCAGCGAAATTTTATCCCCCATCGTCACATTTAACGCCCGCGTCAACGATGCCCCTGCAACCAGTTCACCATCCGAAACCGCGTTCAAATCCTTGCCATAGACCCGCGTACCCGATTCAATCTTTTTCGCCAAATCAGACATACGAATTCCGCGTATCATCGCGCCCGTATTATTACCGTTTGCAGTTGCCATAACCTGGCCTTCGGCGATTGGCACGATTGCCGTCACGCGACCTTCCACAACCTTGTTTTGTTTCATTTTATCAATCAAGAAATCAAAATCACCGATTGCACCATCTTGATGATAAACAACCACATGCCCATTCATGCCAACGATGCGCCCCAACAAAGTATCATGGAACCCACCCATCACAGACATAACCACAATCAGTGTCGCCACCCCCAACATAATACCAATCAACGACACCCACGAAATCACAGAACCAAACCCGCGTTTTTTCGCGCCCAGATATCTAAAAGCAATCTTTCGTTCCAGTTTTGAAAACATCTATATTTTCCTTATTCGTTCAAGAAATCACGCAACGCATCACCAACCAAGTCTGACAAACTATCATCATGCCCAACCGGCCCATCAACAATTGATATCAAGCGTGGCGACATAAACACAACCAGTTCTGCAAACGGACTAACCAGTGTTTCCGGCGTTGTCACAAACGAATGTGTTGGGATACCAACAATCACATAATTATCCCCCACACTGGACGGTATATTAAACGATGACAATTCACCATTGCTGGTACGCAAAACAATCTTGGCATCAATTTTTTTCAAGCCACCAAAGTCACCATAATTTGCCGTTGCCCCAACAATCAAATCTGTTTCCAACCGTTCTTCTTTGCCACACTGACCAATATCAAAACGCGACTGCCAACCGTTTGGAATTGCAAAAGTTCCCTGGGAAATCAAGACCACATTTGCCTGTTGTCCCAAAAATTCTTGCAATGTTTTTGTATTGATTTCCGAACTGACCACCAGTGCACGACCAACAACACCCGGGATAGACATTTTTACATTCTTGTCCCCAAATGCTGGCAACAGATTCATCCAAACAATTGGATTATCAGTACGTGGATACACACGATACACATCAATATCCCATGCAACCATATACTTCTTGGATGCAATATCTGATATTATCTTTGCCACTTCGCGTTCGGTCTGATAATTACCTTCGAATACAACTGTTTTGTCCTGCCAATTCACTAATAAATTACGCATATCTGCGCCATGCATCGCATCCAGCAATGCCATAATTATAGTTTCATTTTTCGGCATTTTAATCAGCCATTTGCCGCGATGCGTTAACTTTAATTCACCCGCTTCGGCATCATAAGAATAATAGGCACGCCCCATTTTTGTCATCAATTCAACCGCATCAGACAGATTCCCAGACGATATCGACCCAGTAATTTTTTCATACAATGTTTCTTCTTCGACAACAGCGATATCTGTTCCATCCAGCAACTTGTCCAACGCCTGTTTTACCGTCACCCCTTTGAATTCATAATCAGACACATTCAGCGCAGGCAATTCATCACCCACCCCCAGTCGAACAATTTCTATTTTTTCCGCCGGCACAACCGACACCACCGACTGATTATTCCAGTCAACTTCGCATCGCTTTGGCAATTCAATTGAAAATCTGCGTGCTGTATCGGTGGTCAACGCCGCTTTTTTTGGAAAGATAGGCACTGAATTTTCATCAATAACCAACTGGTCAACAACCGTAACCGTATCATACAAAGGCTGTTGCGCCTGTTGTGATTGTTGGCACGCACCCAGTATCACGATTGCAATCAATCCGAACCATTTTAGTATTTTCATTTACATCCCCTTTCCATATCTATTTCAGATATTCATAACCTTTTCAAATTCCGCCAATGTCATTTCATGAATTGGCTTTTGTGTTGGCGTTGTCAAATCACGAACCCGTTCATATTGTACAGCAAATCGATTTATCAGTTCAACGATTTCCGGCGACAAGTTTCGTTCCTGTTGCTGCAAGCGTCGCCCGTATTCAACAACAAACTCCAAGCAATCTGCCGCATAAAAACGCCCAACATAATTTTCCATGGCAATTCCACCCTTTTGCACACAAATCGCAGACATCATCATTGCGGTCTGGTTATAAAAGTTCGCCAGTTTAATAAAATTCTGAACGGTTATTGCCATATCCCTATCCTTACTCCATTTTTTTACATTATAAAAACTATTGCCCCAAAAAGGCAATTAAATTATAATATAAAGCATGAGAATAAAAATCTTGCCCATTTTATTGATTTTGGGTGCATGCGCATCTGTAAACAGCGGCAGCATTGACGACGCCACCGTCCTTAATTGGGAGAATGAGGCCGTCACCACCGAACAATTCGTACGCGACCATAAATCGTGCCTGGGTATTGACACAAACCCGTACAAGCCGCGTTCACGCATTGCGAAATTACTATCCCCAAACCAAAGCGCAATGATGCCTGACTGGGACGGACTGTGGGTGACATTTCAGTCCAATGAATACAAAGATGTGGGCCAGCGCAGCTTGTTGTCCGTGCCACGCAACCAAACATCCAAGACCGTCGGTGCATACCGTCGCTGTATGTTTCGTCGCGGATACTTGCTTCGCGCAATGTAGTGGTTTTAATACCTATACTAAACCAAGCCAATATTCGTAATAATACCCCGAACAAACACGGGGATTTTTTTATGCAACAACAATTAAACAAATTAACAACTTTACTGCGGCTTAGTCCTTATCAGATTTCAACATTGCAGCAAAATTATGATAAATATAACATATCGCGCCTGGTAAAGCGCGGTGGTATTTTATACGCCCCGTACAAATGTGGGTTTATTAAACGGATTTTATTCGGCACACCTGCCGACCTGATTTCACCAACAAAAACAATATTCCACGCCCGCCGCGGAATTAAGTTTTCTGCATACGGCAAATACACAATCCGCAACTAAAACTTGTTATGTGTTTTTATAAACGCGCGCAAGAACCCTGGGTCAAAGCCAATCATTATTTCCGACAACGAATAATTCCGCCCACCATTTGGTAAAACACTCATTTGCACAACCTTTGGTGCTGGCGATGTCCCACGCATTACAAAATCTAGTTCTGCGGTCATTTGACCATCAACAATACTTAACCCACCACGTGCATCAACATGACGCATTGTCAACACCAATGGTTCTGTTGTCACAAAGTTCCCGTTTTTATAATCCCCAACAACACGCATTGCTTTTATTGCTGTTTGTCCACCAGACAGCGCATTTGCCAACGCATATTCTGCATTTAATACTGTTATATTTTCCGCGGATGCATAAAAGTCATCAAACGCCAAACCATAAACAACACCACCATCAAACGACATATCTATACTACCCATCATATTATAGTATATGTCATGCGCGATTTTACCCGATGTATTCAGTTTGATTTCTGCTGTAATCATTGTATCCCGAATATTCAGTGGCATATTTGATGACAACAAACTTCCATTTATAACAAATTTATTCAGTTGCACAAAAATATCATAATTGCTTTTATCTTTTTCAATTGTCACCAACGCATTTCCACGCGCCGCATCCGTAATTGAAAACACTTGGGCATTTGGGCGCAACGAATACACAAAATTTTTATACTCATCACCGTTATAGATAATAGAATCCGCCATCAACGATATATTCACTGGCAATGTAAACGGCACCATAATCGGACTATTGGTCAAGAATTCCAATTCTGCAAATCTATCAAAAAAATCTTGATTCATAAACGAATCTATATTCAATACATTTGTTTTCAGTGTAATATTTTTACCACTGACACTGCCAAAGAATTCATGCCCAGCAATTTTGATAACAAGATTTGAAATATTCCCATTATCATATATTCCACTGGCAACAAATTCCGTATCATTCACAGATTGCAAATCAACCCCCGGCAACCAAGCCTTGAAACTTTTACCTGTAATATAAAAATACCCATCATAGCCCGCGAACGACCACTGTTTATTATACGGCACAAATTTCATCATGTTATTTTCAACACTGACATCACCCGCATCCGTTAACATAAAATCTGGCAAGAATTCTAAATCAACCCCCATCCATTTCAGTGTTTTATTCTGAACATAATTGTATGACACCTTTTCAGATTCCGGCCCAACAGTATAAATACCACTGGCATCAGCGAACTTAAAATTGATAGTACCCGTTTTTGCAAATTGTCGCGCATGCGCCAACAGACTATCTGTATTTGGCATTGTTTTTTCAGAATATACGGTTATATCAAACTGGTCCCCATTAACAACAATTGTTCCAACAATATCATCATACGAAAAATTACTGCACTGCCAATTTTGTGGTGTTCCCGAAAACAGACAACGCACATCCATACCATTAAACGGTGCTGTAATCAGAATATTATGCGCACCATTTGAATCAATATAGCCACCTGTCACGGCAAAATCATCCGCAATAATTGTTCCAATTTGTAATATATCATCTGTACCAACCGCATTAAATTTCAGGTGATTAAATTCGCTGCCTGAAAACTTTATTTTCCCATAAAAATCCAGGTTAAATTTTGTATTTTTGAACATTCCCCTTGGATGAACCAAGAACGAAAAATCATAATCCATATTTTCAGATACTAACTGAACAACCTTGCCCCCATCAGGCAGCATTTCTATATTCCCTGAAAAGTCATCTGATTGAATATTTGTAAACTTAAATCCATTTTCACCATTCCATTGAAAATCCATACTAATTTGAATTTCTTTATCTATTTTTGGATACTTAAAACTAAACCAAGAATTCAAATCATCTGTAACCAATTCAATATGTCCCTGGATTGCCCCATCTGCCAACATTTGCCCTGTCACATCCAGTTGATTATTTTTGATATAGAATGTATCCCCAATAAACCGCACATCATACTTGTGCGATGCAGAACGCACCACGCCCTTAAATTGCCCATCTGTAAATTCCGCACTGATAATACGAAACTTAATTCCCATCAAATCAATATTCGTATTATATATTCCGATATTATGATTAAATTCTGCTGGTGCCAGTTCATTAACAACAACATCTGCATTATCAATTACAACATCTTTGATTTTCACATTTTCCATATTAAACATACTGGAAAACGGAACATGAAACATTACCGACCCAATCTTGCCCGACGGTATAACAACATCGTGCGCAACAATTGTTGCCCCACCCAACAGACTAAAATGAATATTACCATTCAGTTTAGCCGGAACCTGGGTCTGATTAAACACCGCCTGTTCAAATTGCGGCTTAAAACGATTAAGTGTGACCATCGGCGGCACAATAACCATGGCCAGCAACACCGCTGCGACAACTGTCACAATCGTCCAAACAATTCTGCGCTTATACCTGGGTTTTAATGCCATTCTCTCTTTCCTTGTAATTTTATTATAATGAATTATATTAAGGCTTGTGAATAAAAAAATATTTAATCTTGAAAGTAATTACAAACCAATGGGCGATCAACCGACGGCCATATCTGAATTGGTATCTGGTATCCAAGACGGTCGCCGTTCCCAGGTTTTATTGGGCGTCACTGGTTCCGGAAAAACATTTACAATGGCAAATATTATTGCTGAATTGGGTCGTCCGGCACTAATCATGGCCCCGAACAAGATTCTTGCGGCACAATTATATACAGAAATGAAGTCATTTTTTCCCCACAACCATGTTGAATACTTTGTGTCGTATTATGATTACTATCAACCCGAAGCGTACATGCCCACCACCGACACATACATTGACAAGGACGCATCAATAAACGAACAACTGGACCGCATGCGCCACAGCGCGACACGCGCCATGTTGGAAGAACGCGATGTAATCGTTGTTTCATCTGTGTCATCAATTTATGGTATGGGGTCACCTGAACAATATTCCGGGATGAAGGTTGTATTAAACACCGGTGACAAAATCAGCATAGCTGACACAATGCGTGCACTGGTTGATATTCAATACACCCGCAACGACATGGCGTTTGAGCGTGGAAACTTTCGTGTTCGCGGCGATACATTGGACCTATTCCCATCACACGCCCAAGACCGGGCTTGGAAAATATCATTTTGGGGCGACGAAATCGAAGAAATTTGGGAATTTGACACACTAACCGGGGCCAAGGTTAATCGCCTGGACCGCATTGCAATATATCCAAACACCCACTATGCCACCCCAATGCCCAGTATATTACAGGCCATCGGCAACATTAAACAAGACCTGAAAGAACGCCTGGATTACTTTCACGAGAACATGAAATATATCGAAGAACAACGCCTGCGTGAACGCGTAAACTTTGATATTGAAATGATGGAAAATACAGGAACATGTCGCGGGATTGAAAATTATTCACGATATTTATCTGGTCGTGCGCCTGGAATGCCACCACCAACATTGTTTGAATACCTGCCACGCGACGCGATTTTATTTATTGACGAAAGTCATGTTACCGTTCCACAGATATCCGCAATGTCCCGTGGCGACCACGCGCGCAAGGAAACATTATCCCAGTATGGATTCCGCCTGCCGGCATGCATTGATAATCGCCCTTTAACTTTCGAAGAATGGGACACACTGCGCCCACAAACAATATTCGTGTCGGCCACCCCTGCACAATGGGAACTGGAACAATCAAACGGGATTGTATCCGAACAGGTTATTCGCCCAACTGGATTACTGGACCCTGAATGTGATGTTCGCCCCACAACAAATCAGGTTGACGATTTACTTAACACAATCAAGTCCACCACAGGACGCGTTTTGGTCACCACCCTGACAAAAAAGATGGCGGAACAATTAACAGATTACTTAAACGAAAATGGCGTTCGTGCCAAATACCTACACAGCGATATTGAAACCCTGGAACGCATTGAATTACTGCGCGATTTACGATTGGGTAAATACGATGTATTGGTTGGTATTAACCTGCTGCGCGAAGGGCTGGATGTTCCTGAATGTGAATTGGTTGCGATTATGGATGCCGACAAAGAAGGATTTTTGCGTTCCACACGCAGCCTGATTCAGACCATTGGTCGCGCGGCCCGAAACGCGAACGGTCGTGTAATTTTGTACGCAGATACAATCACTGAATCAATGCGCAGTGCGCTGGACGAAACCGCCCGTCGTCGCGAAAAACAGATAAAATATAATACCGAACATAACATTACCCCAACAACTGTCACCAAGGCTGTTTTTGCCGAAGTCGGTGAAAAATCAGAAAAAACTGACAAATCCCGTCGCTTTGTGTATGATAAATCAGGTGGTGTTATGGATGCCGACACAATTCGCCGTGAAATTAAACGCCTGACCAAGGTAATGCAAACCCACGCCGAAAACCTGGAATTCGAAGATGCCGCATCTGTCCGCGACACAATCCATAAACTGCAAGACGATTTATTATTGGTGGAGTAAACAATGACAACATATATATCACAAAACCTGGATGATACACGCGCATGGGCACGGGATTTTGCTAAAACGCTAACCACCCCCACAACAATCGCACTGCATGGCGACCTGGGGATGGGAAAATCAGAAATCGCCCGTACAATTATTCAAACCCTGCGCGGTGCGGACACCATTGTCCCCAGTCCAACATTTACAATCGTTCAATCATACGATGGGATTTCACACTTTGACCTGTACCGTGTTTGCGATGCATCTGAATTAACAGAAATTGGCTTGGAACACGCAATCGCAAATGACATAACATTAATTGAATGGCCTGAAATCGCAGGCGACATTTTACCCCCAAACACAATTCATATTTATATCACCGAACACGACAACGGTCGAAAAATTGAAATAAATTAAAAAATCACCCGAATGGGTGATTTTTTAAGGGATGTGGATTCAGGACTTAACGCATAGAAAGCCCATACAACACGAATAACCAAAACAAATCATTCGCAAAATAATATTGCGATTTTTACCCACCTTTTACCACAGGTACCTATTCTCAGGATTATTTTCTTAACAGACTTTGAACCGCCAACGGAAAATCAGGCGCATCAGCCAAATACGAACCACTAACCAACAAATCCGCCCCAGCATTCCAACACAATTGCGCCGTCTTGTTATTTATTCCACCATCGACTGAAATAGTAAATTTCAATCCATATTTTTTACGCGTCGCCGCCAGTACAGAAATCTTGTGCAATGATTCTGGATTAAACGTTTGACCCGCCGCCCCCGGGGTCACAGACATAATCATAACCTCGTCAATATCGCGCAAGATTGGTTTCAGGATTGAAACCGATGATTCCGGATTTATTGCGATTCCGACCCGTCGTCCCGCATTACGCACCACGCGCACTGCCGCCTTTAACCCTGATGTATTCGTTGATAAAATAACCGTATCTGCACCGGCTGCAACCGCATCAGCCGCCCAAACTGTTGGGCTTTCTGTCATCAAATGCACATGCAAGTGCGCATCCGTATGTGCACGAATTAACTTTAACTCTTCAATTCCACCAGCAATTTTATCGACATAAAAACCATCCATAATATCAACATGAATCATGGATATTCCGCCTGCCTTGAACATGGTATAGGTATCATTACGTTTCATATCAAAGCACAGTGTACTGGGCAATATCGGGATAAATTGCGGCTTTTGTTTTGGTTTTCTTTTAAATATTTTTTTGAACCAACCAACAAATTTTTGTCCGCGTTGCACACGCGCAATATATGCATTACGATGTGTCGCCTCGCCCGCCCAAATATATTCAGACAGCGCGCGCACAGTCGCATCTGTTGGTAAAACATCTGTCACAACAGCGAATGCGTTTTCAATAAAGTCACGCATTCCCTCTATCTCGGCCCCACCGCCAGTAAGTATAATTTTACTGGGGCGATATTTTGTAAATGATGCAATGCATTTATCTTTGACCTGGGCAATAATCTCAACCAACATTGGCACCACAATATCATTAACATCACCGCGCGAAAAGTCATACGCCGTATCAGCCGGGGTAAACCGATCCATTTCCTTTGGCACCAAACTGGCCACTGCGCGTTTAATCCGTTCTGCGGTATCAAAATCAATATTTAATTTATCAGACAATTCCAATGTAATTTTTGTTCCCCCCATTGGAATTTTGATATGACATACCGGTCCACGATCTGTCCATATTGATGCACTGGTATATTCCGCACCAAAGTCAACAAATAATGTCGTTTGTTTTTGCGCCCTGTACGCAGCATTTTGTAAAAATTGCAAATCATAGAAAGCATCTGCCTGAATATGTGCCCCACGCAGACTTTCATACACCTTGTTCATATCTGTATGTGAATAAAAAATAACACCAAACGCAGAAATCAATTGTCTATCAATATGTCCAACCGGTGTCACCATATTTCGCGCACCAGGTGTATCATAGCGCAATGGCACAATATGCATCGGAAAGAAACCACTTGGCGATACAATCTGCGCCAATTGCGCACGCAAATCCGCGGCTGTAATTTTATGTTCACCATTCCACACAGTATTTTTTGCCGTCATATCAAACAGGCTATTACCTAAATTTCCTGTAATAAATGCAGAATCAAAATGTGACCCAATTTGTTTTTCCAGTTCATCAACCACCGACTTTATTGCGAACACAGTGTCATAACTATCACATGAAAATATTGCTGATTTATCAATTCGTCCCGACCGCACACGATGCGCAATACCACGCACACCGCTGGTACCAATATCCAGACACAAAAAAGACGAATCAAACATATTCATTTTATTTTACCAACACGCGCGCTTGGTCACGCATATCAATGACTTTTATATTCTTGCCCAAAATACCATGATTATTATTCAGCATAACCAGGTTATTTATCGCATCATCATAATTTTTTTCTGGCAACATAACAACAATGCCGCCATTTGTGTATAAATTCCAGCGACGATTTTCAATCCATTCAATATAATCTAAATCACCAACTAAATTATGCGCCTGTTTTGTAATATTTGCGACATCTTTCGGCACGCTACCCCGGAACACAACATTTCCTTCGTCACGCACATCCGTTGGTTTATTAACAATTGTCCCGTCTGCTGATAATGGATAATATGCCACCCCATCAGTCCACAACGCCACAGCCCGATAAATCGCAACCTTAATCGCCAGATTACCATTTGGCATACGGCGCACTGCTGATTCCCGCACCCCTGGCACCGCACCAATTCTTTGATTCATTTCATCCAGGTTTATTTTATAAACATTTGTCCCTGGCACCACGGCCGCCGCTGCTGCCAGCGCAGACAAATCCTTATTCCCAACATCCGCAGATATTGAAATATTACGCACCCGCGCAATATTCCCACGCCCCATACCGGTCATAATCACCCGCACAGAAAAATAAATCGCCAAAATCAGCGCAATTACAAAAGACAACCAAAACCAAATAGATCTTTTCATAATCAACATTATACCATAATAAAAGTCTAAAAACCACCCCTGACACGGTGTTTTTTATTTTATTCTTGATTTTTATCACAGTGTCCTTATAATTTGCGCGTATTGGTATTGCCCTAATAGTCTAGTGGTAAAACACGTCCTTGGTAAGGACGAGTCGCAAGTCCGATTCTTGCTTAGGGCACCATGCTTATAAATATTGTAATTTCTGCTGTGAAATGACTGACACCCATGGAGTGGACATTACAATACCCACCAAGTTATAAATCAGGGTGGCACCGCGCAAAGAACATTGCGCCCCTGTATTACTAACAATCGATATGGGTGCCAAAAATCCTCTAAATTTTTATGTGCCCATGCAACAAAAAAGGGACCAAAAATGTTATCATTAAAATCAAAGTATCGCACACATACTTGCGGTGAATTGACTGCAAAAAATGTTGGCGAAACCGTCACTTTATCTGGTTGGGTTCACCGCAAGCGTGACCACGGCGCATTATTATTTATCGACCTGCGCGACAATTACGGGATGACCCAATGCGTATTTGACGGTGGCAACGAAGACCTGGAAAAAATTCGCCCAGAATCTGTTATCAAAATCACTGGCACGGTTGTTGCGCGTGATAAAAATGCAATAAACGATAAAATTCCAACTGGTGAAATTGAAATTCAGGCAACAGATTGGTCTGTACTGACCAACGCTGATGTTTTACCGTTCCAGGTATTTGGTGATGATAACAGTGTATCCGAAGATTTGCGTTTAAAATATCGTTATATAGACCTGCGCCGTGAATCACTGCACAGAAATATTTTATTCCGCAACCGCGTTATTAAATTTATGCGCGACAAAATGTGGGAAATGGGATTTTCAGAATTCCAAACACCAATTCTGACCGCATCAAGCCCCGAAGGTGCGCGTGACTTTATCGTACCATCGCGTTATCACCATGGTATGTTCTATGCCCTGCCCCAGGCACCACAACAGTTCAAGCAATTGATTCAAATTTCTGGCTTTGACAGATATTTCCAAATTGCACCTTGCTTCCGCGACGAAGACTTGCGTGCCGACAGATTGCTGGAATTTTATCAACTGGACTTGGAAATGTCGTTTGTTGATCTGCCTGACATCCAGGCTGTTGGTAACACATTATTACCTGCGATGATACGCGAATTTGTCCCAGGCGCAAAAATCTGCGACGAAATTCCACACATTCCATTTGCCGAAGCAATGTTGAAATACGGTTCCGACAAGCCTGATTTACGCAACCCAATTATCATACACGATGTCACCGATGTATTCCGTGGTTCTGAATTTGGCATCTTTGCAAATGCGATTGAAAACGGCGCTGTTGTTCGTGCTATTCCGGCACCAAACAGTGCTGACAAGCCACGTTCATGGTTTGATAAACTGGGCGATTACGCTGTCAAAGAACTGGGGCTGGGCGGACTGGGCTACATTGTATTTGCTGACGAACCCAAGGGTCCTGTTGCCAAGAAACTGGATGCCGACCGTATTGCAAAACTGCATGAAATTGCGGGCGACAACACATCACTGTTCTTTGTTTGCGACAATGAATCTACGGCTGCCAAGGCTGCGGGTAAACTGCGCAACAAATTGGGTGAAGATTTAGGTCTGATTGATGAAAAAGAATTTCGTCTGTGCTGGATTGAAGAATTTCCTTTCTTCGAAGCCGACGAAGAATCACCAACCGGAATCGCATTTACACATAATCCATTCTCGTTCCCGATGGCAACCTTGGATGAATTAAATACCAAAGACCCATTGGAAATCAAGGCTGCTCAGTTTGACATGGTATTAAACGGTGCTGAAATTTGCAGTGGTGGCCTGCGTAATTACAACCCTGAAATTATGTTAAAATGCTTTGACATCACTGGCTACAACGAAGAAATCGTCAAAGAAAAATTTGGCGGTATGTACAACGCATTCCAATATGGCGCACCACCACACGGCGGTTGTGCATTTGGATTGGACAGATTGGTTCAAATTATGCTGGACGAACCCAACCTGCGCGAGGTTGTAATATTCCCAACCAACCAGCGTGGCCAGGACTTGATGATGGGCGCACCAACAACTGTCACAGAAAAACAGTTACGCGAAGTCCATATCCAGGTACGCAAAAAGAACTAAAAAAATCCCCGTTTGGGGATTTTTTTTACCATTCAATTGGCGTTTTATTATGCTGTGATAAATATTCGTTTGCCTGACTAAAATGCTTATTTCCAAAAAATCCACGATATGCTGACAAGGGTGACGGATGCGCACTTTTCAACACCAGGTTTTTATTTTCATTAACAAAACTTGCTTTCTTTTGTGCATAACTGCCCCACAACATATAAACAATATTATCACGCGTGCTAACTGCGCGAATTACGCTGTCTGTAAATTCTTCCCAACCGCGCCCTGCATGTGATGCCGCTGCATGCGCCCGCACTGTTAATGTCGCATTTAACAATAACACCCCTTGGTTGGCCCAATGCGTCAAATCACCATTTGTCACCGACCGCCGCCCCAGGTCAGATTCAATTTCTTTATATATATTTTGCAGACTTGGTGGCACTGGCGTTGGTGGCAATACTGAAAAACACAGTCCATGTGCCTGACCAGGCTCGTGATACGGGTCTTGTCCAATAATAACAACCTTTACCTTGTCCAATGGACACAAATTAAACGCATTAAATATATTTTTGGGTTCGGGATATATGGCGCGCCCAGACAAATATTCCGCGCGCACAAAGTCTGTCAATTTAATAAAATAATCTTTATCAAATTCTGCACTTAACGCATCTTTCCAAGACTGTTCAATTTTCACATTCATAATTTTATCAATCCTTGTTGTGATGATTTCCACAGTACTACATCAATATACCCGCGTGGTAATCCTGTTTCACGAACCAAATGTGCAAACATATCATCACATGCCTGTTTAACATCTGACGATAAATTTCCATTATTTATTTTTTCTTCTAATTCTGCACTCTGTGTTTGCAGTACAAAGACGCATCCTAAACGCTGAATCCAAATATCATATTTTACAACATCTTCACCCAAGTTTCGTGCCAAATGATTTGCGGTAATCTTTCCAATATGCGGCAGAGATTGCAAAAACTGTAATTTTTTATCCAAATCATTTAACTGATAGTATTGATTACACAACGCCGTGCGATTTTCCCAAATCTTACAAACAGCACTAATTTTATTTTTATTATTAAAGACTTTTATCAAAGAATCAAAATCAGCCCCTGATAAATTTAAAAGATTAATAATTTTTTTATGAATTTTTTTTGCGGTTTGTTGTGAGAAACCACCTGCCAAGATTACATAAATACAATGCGTGGCAAATTCATCAGGATTATACATTTTACGCGATTGCAGGTTTTGCAAAATTTCATCAAACGATTGCGCATCACTGTCCAACCCACGCGCCCGCAGTTTTTTATCCAAATCAAAGAACCAGTCTCGTGAAAACATATTTAAAAACCATGGCGCGGTTTCCCGCGCCACATTAATTACACATCCAAATTCGCATCCAGCGCATTTTCAACAATAAAGTCGCGACGCGGTTCAACCACATCCCCCATCAACATAGATACAACTTCATCCGCCTTGGCTGCGTCATCAATTTTAACCTGGAACAAAGAACGATTGTTTGGATCCATTGTTGTTTCCCACAATTGTTCGGCATTCATTTCACCCAAACCCTTGTATCGCTGGATTTTCAGACCAGTTTTCGCATATTCAAATGCTGTTTCCAACAATGTCAACGCGCCCCAAATTTTTTGTGTTTTTGATTTTACACGCAAAACTGTTGGTTTACCAAATGTTTCAATCAATTCACCGCGACCATCCATACGATTCCACGCGCGGATTTCAGGCCCCGAAACTTTGTCACGCGGCAGTGTATGTGATTCTGTGACACTGCGCAGTGTTCGGGTAATATGAATACCAAACGCATCTGATGTAATTTTCCATCCGCGTTCAAATTCTAATTCCTGGGCATCCAGCATTTTTTCAGCAGCGGCAAAAGATTCCGCACTTTCGCTTTCAAAAACATTATTCAGTGCCAATGCTTCTACAAATCGCAGTGGAACAATATGATTCAGCGGCTGCAACACATTACGCATATCCAGGATTAACCCCAGCAAGCGTTTCAAATCAGCCCCCGACACCTGAACCCCAGCAGCCGTTTCAATCATACCATCGGTCGCCAACTGTTCCATCAGGTAATCATCCATTTCACGCTGGTTTTGCAGATAAATCTGCTGCTTTCCGCGTGTCACCCCATAAAGTGGCGGTTTTGCGACATAGATGTATCCGCGTTCAATCGCCTGTGGCATATGACGATAAAAGAATGTCATCAGCAATGTCTGAATATGCTGACCGTCAACGTCCGCGTCGGTCATGATAATAACCTTGTGATATCTCATTTTTTCGATATCAAATTCATCCTTGCCAATACCCGCACCCATTGTTGTAATCAGCGCACCAATTGTATCCGACCCCAACATCTTATCAAAGCGCACACGTTCAACATTCAAAATCTTACCACGCAATGGCAAAATCGCCTGGGTTTTACGGTCACGTCCCTGCTTTGCAGTACCACCCGCCGAATCCCCCTCAACAATAAACAGTTCACATTTTGCTGGGTCACGCTCTGAACAGCCTGCCAATTTACCTGGCAGCCCACCCAATTCTGGGCCTGTCTTTTTGCGCGACAATTCGCGGGCCTTGCGCGCTGCTTCACGTGCAGTTGCCGCTTCTATAATTTTATCAATAATCAGTTTTGCAATTGCTGGATTTTCTTCCAGGTATTCATACAGCATTTCAGAAACTGTACTTTCAACGATTGGTCGAACCTCGGACGATACTAATTTATCCTTGGTCTGTGAACCAAACTTTGGATCCGGAATTTTAACACTGATAATACTGGTCAATCCTTCGCGGAAATCTTCCCCTGACAGGTTCAAATCTTTTTTAGTATTATGTTCACTGATATACTTGTTTATCGCGCGTGTCAGACCCGCACGAAATCCTGCCAAATGCGTTCCACCATCACGGTTTGGAATATTATTCGTAAAGCACAACGATGTTTCAGTATACGCTGTAGTCCACTGCAAAACGATTTCGATATAATTATCGTCATTTTGCTTTATCATCTGAATTGGTTCTTTGTTTAATAATTCTTTGGACTTATTCAGATATGTTGCAAATCCCTTTAACCCATCAACACTGTGAAATTCGCGTTCTTTCTTTTCCGCGCCGCGCAAATCTTCCAGTATAATTTTAACATTGGCATTCAGATAAGATTGTTCACGCAACCATGTTTCCATGGTATCAAAACTAAATTCAGTTCCTGTAAATGTTTCCGGCGATGGCAAGAATGTCACTTCGGTTCCATGTTCGATACCTGTTTTGTTTTCTGAAATTTTCAAATCACATGTTGGTACACCGTCTGCAAAAGACATAAATGCTTCCTTGTCGCCACGCCAAACCTTTACTTCCAGCCATGTTGATAACGCATTCACAACCGACACACCAACACCATGCAAACCACCTGAAACCTTATACGCACCGTTGCTTTCGTTATCAAATTTACCACCGGCGTGCAATTCGCACATAATCAGTTCCAGCGCACTGCGCCCTGTTTCATGATTAATATCAAATGGCATTCCACGCCCATTATCACGAATTGTCGCACTGCCATCTGGATTCAAAGAAACATAGACAGTATCAGCATATCCGGCCATTGCTTCGTCAATAGAATTATTAACAACCTCGTAAATCATATGATGCAGTCCCGCACCACCTTCGCCGACATCCCCGATATACATACCCGGGCGTTTTTTAACCGCCTCTAACCCCTTTAAAACCTTAATTGAATCGCCGGTATATTCATTTGTGACTGCCATTTAAAATTCCTTTCTTTTTTCCATGAAAAACATAGCAATTTTTGGTATAATTAGCAAGAAAAAAGGGGATTAAAACAATGAATACAACATATACCAAAGACGATGTACTTACACCACGGAAATTTGCCACCAAACATAACCTTAGTTTGCAATTACTGAAAATTGTTTTGGAAAAAATGCATAAAGAAGGCGTGACTGTTTCTGCAAAACCCAGTTCACCAAAGGTTCCGGTTGTACTACGCAATCGTTCTAATCATCGCAAAAACGCATTTTCAATACATCCACTGGGCCACGCCGCTGTACTGGCCCGCTATGCGATTGAACAAGAAAAGATGAACGAAAAAATCAAAAAGTCCACTGTCGCACTTGATGCCGCAATTCGTGCCTTGGACAAGAAACCAAGTCCTGCAAAAACAACCAAGGAAAAATAACATGAAATTCAAACTGTTATATTTTGGCGATATTTTTATCAATCCCAAAAAGCGGGCCCAACATATTGCCGATATTCGCATGCAGTTTCACCCACAGTTAAAAAAACTGGTTGAACACAGTCCATGGAATAACCTGACCCAGTATATGGTACCCAACCCAACCAAAAGTCCAATTACCACGCGACATGTTGGCGGTATTGACTGGAACCCAATTATTACCCCAAATCTGAAACTGATTGCAGAACTGGATATCCAGTTATTACATCCGGAAATTGTTGGTGTACCACGCAGTGATATTGATAATCGGGTCAAGACGATTATGGACGGCCTGCGTTGCCCACAAAATGAACACGAAATTGGCACCAATACCCCACGCGACATCGGTCCGATTTATACACTATTGGACGATGATCACCTAATAACAAAATTATCTGTTAACACCAGCCACTTACTAGGCACAGATATATTCGCCCCACATACCAAGACCAGTCCAGATACAATATTTATGATGCTGGATGTCAATGTCCGTGTGGTCGAAGGAACCCTTGAAAACCTGCCATTTATGGTATAACCCACCGCCCAAACTTCGGGCGGTGTTTTTATGTACGGGATTATGTCCAGTATATGTAAACACATCTGCTAAAACTTACAAAATCGGAAAATTTTTACTAAATAAAAAATCCCGGAACACCGGGAAATTCTGGTAGCAGCGGAGGGATTCGGACCCCCGACCAAAAGATTATGATTCTTCTGCTCTACCACTGAGCTACGCTGCCAAACGCCACGAATTATAACAAAGTTTTTACCAATTGCAAGAAACAAAATCACAAAGAATTTATTCTTGTTTAAAATTATTTTTTCATTAAATAAAATACTATTAAATACAAAGCTAAATAGATTTTATGAAAAAAATTGTTTCCACTCTTGTTTTGGTCGCGTTGTGTGGTACTGCGCACGCTGATATCAATCCGTTTTTTAACGGCAACAAAAACCAAATTGCATTTAATTTTGGTTGTGGTGTTAACAGTGGTTTTATTGTACCACCACCAACCCAGTGGGTACCTTTTAATATGTTTCACCTGCAATATTCCCAGCCAACAACTTTTTTCAGACTGCATGCCAGAAAATCGTTAAATATTATTCAAACACTGGGACATGGCGGAAAATACGGGTGGCAGTGGGATAAATATACGATTCCAATCGCAATGCTTAGCGAAGATGTGATTTTATACAATACAACTAACTGGTATTATTTTACCGGTATTGGTGTTGGGATGCAGGCACAACAGAACAAGCGTATTGGTTCAAAACTGATTTTTGGTTTTAAGTTGGGTGCCGGCTATCATATCAGTGATCATTGGTCGGTTGAGGCATTTATACACCATTTTTCAAACGGCAACACTGCACCTGAAAATAATTCTTATGCATTTTATGGTATGGGCGTAACATATAAATTCTAAGATTAAAAAAATCCCCGAATTGGGGATTTTTTTAATAAGAATACGAAACTGTTGCCGGGCCACCATCTGCCGCGGTGCGAATATTGTTCGGATGCGGACAATCATACACATTTGCAACCAAGATAAATGCGCGTTCCGGCCCAAAGATTACCCATTCGTTTGGCCGTGTACGTTGACTAGTAATCCAGTATGCATTACCTGGGCGCGCCTGGTCAACAATGCGATTTTCCAAGTATCTGCGCGCATCATCAGCATCATATACCGACACTTCTGATTCCAGTTTATACAGATATGTACACCCAATTGGTTCCGCATCCAGTTTTACCAAATACTGGCTACCATTTTCATTTTTGATTAACCCACCACATGCCACCAGCAACACCAGTGCAAATAAAGCAAACATTTTTTTCATATTCTCTGTCCTTTTTATTCTGTCACATCAACTATATCATAATTTGCTGGGTTGCTGAATAACTTTTTCAGCACCAAATTATTTAATGCATGACTGCCCTTGTATGATTCCAGTTTACCACAAATAATTCCACCACTGGTAAACATATCGCCAACCGCATCAATGATTTTATGTCTAACAAATTCATTTGGCCAGTTTAGTTTATTCAGTGTCCCATCACCTGCATCATTCAGTGCAATAACATTATTTTCATTGGCACCACGTCCCATTCCATGCGCTTTCAGATATTCCCATTCTGAATATTTTCCAAATGTACGCGCGCGCGCAATCTCATTTATAAATACATCGATAGATTCTTGTGTCCCATCAAAAGAATATTCATAACTTTGGCGACCAATAATTTTTTCTGAATATACCAGGGTCGCCTTGATATCCAAACCATCACCATTATTTGGTGCCAGGCTAACAAACCCGTCATTTTTACGGCCACTAATTTTATTCATTATCCATATTTTCATTCGAACAATCAGTGGTAATTGCTGTAAAACTTCGCGGGCATAGACGACCACAGGTGACTTTACAACAATCTTTTTCATTGTCCCCTTGGTCACCCCTGCGGCCATAAACGCGTTAATAAATTCAGCTGCACTGCCGTCTAAAATTGGTGTTTCAACCCCATCAATTTCAATAATCGCGCTATCCACACCGACAATAAACAACGCTGCCATTAAATGTTCAATTGTTTGAACATGTGCAGAATCAGTCTTGCCAATTGTTGTATTTCGCATCTTGGTTTCACCAACATTATCAAACACGGCCGGTATTAAATCAGTCCCCGCCATATCCACACGACGAAAGAAAATCCCCCGTTCTTTTGATGGTTTTATAACAATATTTACCGGCAATCCAGAATGAATTCCAACCCCAGAAATTTTTACCTGTTTCTTAAAAGTCGTCATTTTATCTTTTCCTTTATCCAATCATAAAACGCATTATCAACAACTGTATCCAGTCGTGCATATTTAATATCATCGCGCAATTCAACCGGCAACCGAACCCAGTCTTTTTCTGTCGTCACCAGTTTTGCCCCTTTTTCCTTGGCCAACGTAATTAACTTTTCCAAATCCTGCTTAGTATATTGATAGTGATCTGCGAACGCGCGACGCGCAACAACATTTGATAACGAATTAAAGAACTTCTTTGGATATCCAATACCTGCAAACGCGACCAGTTTTTCATTTTCATCGTATGGCGATACAGTTTTGTTATGTGCAAAAAATATCGGTTTACCGATTGGCAACGCAAAGTTCTTTTTTGGCCGCTTGCTTTTTATAACGATAACCGCATCCGCCCGATTTATTGCAGATTTTGGTTCACGTAATGGTCCCGCCGGCATCAAGCACCCATTTCCATACCCCAGTCCTTCATCAAAAACCAAAACAGAAACATCTTTTTTAATTGTCGGATTTTGAAAACCATCATCCATAACAATTGGACCATTTTCAGATTTTTGCTTATCTAACAGAACAATATTACTTTTTCTATCCCCTGTATGCACAATCAGTCCTGCCCGCGACAGCATTGTTGCCTCGTCCCCGGAATTATTAGTATGTTCTGAACTTTTATATCCACGCATAACAACCGGTGCATCAAAATGCATTGCAATTGCGCGCACAACGGGTGTTTTTCCGACACCACCCGCCAAGATATTACCAACACAAATTACCGGCCGTCTTGATTTATACGCCTTTGTTTCACGAATTTTATAAACAACGCGCCCCACCAAATAATATAAAAAAGCCACCGGCAACAACAACCAAGTCACCAGTGTTTTTCGTTCAAACCAATACGGTGTTTTCATTTTTTTGCCTCGCGCAGTTTCTTTTTAAATTCAGCCGCAGTCAAATCTTGTTCAACCTTGAACAAATCAAATTCAGCATCCAAATCGCGCATTTGTTTAACCATTGTATTTTCCAGTTTTTTGCGCAAATCGTCGAATTCCTCGCTTGTCACTTTTCTATCTATAAATATTGGCTTTCCAATTTTACAAACAATCTTGGAAAACGGCAAAGACAATAAATACCTATCCCATCTTTTTTGGAACCACGCCCCCGATGATGAAAAGCACACCGGAATAATCGGTGCCCCAGACATTTTTGCAAAATACAACGCCCCATCTTGCACACGCAGCGACGGCCCACCAGGACCATCAGGCGATAAACACAGCGGACATTTTTCATTATTCAGAATTTTAATCCCCTGGCGCAGTACCGACACCCCGCCCTTGGATGTTGAACCATAAATCGCCTTTAATCCAAACAGACGCAAAAATTTTGCCATCATACGCCCATCTTTGTGCTGACTTGCGATACAATAGCCACGCATTCTACCCATACGCATAATCGGTGCCAACATCAAACTGCGTCCATGCCAAAACACAAAAATAGCCGGACTTTTGCGGTATTTCAAGAATATTTCTTTATTTCGAACAACCTTGCGTGATGTAAAGTACGCGAACCAAGTCATAACAGCAAATACAATTGCGATAACCCATTGCAACAGTCCCAGGCTTAAAATTGGTTCCCAAAACTTCTTCCAAATTTTTCTAAAAGTCTTGTTATCAGTAAACATAATTTTATACACCTCTGCCCGATAATAGCAATAAACAAAAGACTTTTCAAGACTGACCTAGGTTTTTAATCCAAAAACCTTGTTTCAGCCCCACCAATATTTTTGTTTGACAGCAATTAAAAATAGTGTATAATATACGAGCTTTGACGCGGAGTAGAGCAGCCCGGTAGCTCGTCAGGCTCATAACCTGAAGGTCTGTGGTTCAAATCCACACTCCGCAACCAAGATTTAATGAAAAAACACCCACAAGGGGTGTTTTTTTGTTAAATATGTGTGTTGTGTTGGGTTTGAACCACAGAAACAATGTGGTTCACCACAAGCGAAAACGAGACGCAGTATCGTGGTCGCCCAGCGGGCGATGAGCGCAGTTGCCGCCTACGGCGAAATCCACACTCCGCAACCAAGATTTAATGAAAAAACACCCACAAGGGGTGTTTTTTTGTTAAATATGTGTATTTGGATTGGTCGGTAATACAAAATAAATATCGGCTTTTCTTATCGGCAACGCATCATTATTTGAATTATAAGACCAAACACCCGATTTATGCATTATTTCTATTTCCCCCGCCCCAATACCGGTCGCACTTCTGGTATCGTTTTTATGCGAATATCGCGTAGAATCAACAACCCGCAAGCAATACTTGCTTTTATCACCACTTATAATCTTGTCAATAAACATACAATGCCCATTACCATCAGAAAACACAACAACCAAAATCCCGCCAATCACTGGTTTATCAACAAAATTCCAATACTTAAAATTATTTTTATTCTTTGAAATAAAAGCAAAATCCTTGCAGAAAAATCTATTTATCTTTATAAAATCATGCTGTTTCAAAAAATTTCTTAATTCAACCAATGCCCTTTTATAACCCATTTGTATCAATCCCCAATATACAAATCCGCTACAATCCATATGAAAGAATCTTTTTCCGTCAACATTTTCAATATAATTAGAATGATTATATTCAGAAATAAAATCTTCATCTAATAAACATCTAAAAAAATCAACATTCGCTTGCATACAACATATTATATCAAAAACATTATTTATTTTTTACGACTTTTTACATTTTTCCATCTGATAACACATAATATCAAATGCGATTGACATCGCCACAACACCAAAAGATAACTTTATCTGTTCCTTTTTTGTTGCCCCTAAATTTGATTCATGCGCAAATTCAATACAAGACAACACCCGCAACAGCCGGTTATTCAAACGCATCTGATTGGTATCACCTGTATCAAAACTTATCCGCCCAATCATATTATTAACCAGATTGTATGGATACACAGATTCAGAAATACCATTTTTTATTATTTCTTGCTCTATGACTGAAATATTTTGCATAAAAAATCCTATGTTTTGAAAACATAGCACCGCAATAAAATAAAATCCCCAGGTAAAAATTCCAAAAATATCTAATAAAAAAACCGGCGATTGCCGGAATTTTTATTTTCTCTTAAAGCCCTGTTTAGCTTTGAACTTTGGATTATCAGGGTCAATCAAGATAACTTGTTTACCACGACGGATTTGTTTAACATTACCGCGTTTTTTCCAAGCCTTTAATGAACTTAAAAATTTCATGTTTAATCCTTTTTACGGGGCTATTATAAATGCTTTTTCGAAAAAATCAAATAATTATTGTATTTTTATTGTTGTTTTTGTTGGGGCTGTTCAAATTGTTAAAAACTGTTTTTAGTTTTTTATTAACCGGTTTTTAACAAAAAAAGACTTGTTTTACGGGGTGTTTTGGAAAAATGTTAATAAATCCCCCTGTTGAATTAACAGTTAATAAATCATGTGTTTTTAACACAATTAACAAAAATTTAGGTTCCGTTTTTGTGCTTGTTGAAAATTGTTGAAATTGTTATAATTTATTAACACCAGGGGGGATTATGAAACAGCAAGTATTAAAAGCACTGGCAAATCCGTCACATATATTCTATGTGCCGTATTCGTTGGCAATTATAAATTTTGCCGTCCAGTTCATTATTTTTATTACGATTTTTGTTGTTGATATAATTGCCCGCGGTACGCAATCGAACATAAATCCGTTATGGTTTTTGCTGTCTGTGATAATTGTTCATTCGATTATTGCTATTTTTTCAAAGCGCGAACCACAACTGGGCCAGATTGTGACTGCAAAAATACAATTGTTCAAGAAAAAGATACCTAACAAATTGGCGGCATAACGATGGATGGATTTTTTGAATATTTCGCAGGCAGTGGATTTCCAATAACATTGACCATTTTGGCAATGGCTGTTTTATTTGTGTTTATAATATTGATGATGTATGTTCCAACATTAACGCGTCGCATTTTTCCGCGATTTGGTTATGCCAAGTATGCCAGTTATCTGCCGTTTGAAACGGTATATAATGATAACACAATGTCCCTATCAGATGGCAGTTTGATTCGTGTTTATCGTGTTGCTGGGGTTCAGACCAGTATGCAAGATAACGCCACGCGCGAAAAATTCTTGGACCTGCGGGCGCAATTATTTAACCAAATAAAGGATCCAAATTGCGTGTTGCGCTTTTATATGGTTCGTGATGCGGCTGATGAAAACACAAAATACGAATTTGATCAGCCAGTATTACAGGCAATAAATAATAAATGGCAGGGCCAGGGGTTAAAGATTTTCCTGAACAGTTATTATATTGTTGTATCTGTATCTGGCAATGATGCGCGTGCAAAGTTAAATCAGTATTGTAATTATGTTGAATCGATACTGGCGGCGTACCGTCCAACAGTGTTACAGAATAATATGCCAGATAACATGGCGCGCTTTTTCGGTCGTATTTTATCCCCTATTTCCAAGCCATCACCGATTATTGCCGACAATCGTATTTCCGACCTGGTCACGGTTGATGATGTTGAATTCTTAAAAGATGGTATGGTTCGTTATATCAGTGGTGGCCAGCAAATGTTTGCGGCGATGTTATCTTTTAAGATGTCACCCGATTACCTGGACGAAGATTTCTTTAACACTGTATCTACAATCCAGACAGAAATGATTTGTATGAACGGTTTCCATATTATGGGCCATTCTGATGTCGAAGCCACAATGCGTCAACGCCGCAGTACTGCCGAAGATGAAAACAGCAGTACCCACGACCAAATATCTGCCGCACAACAGGCGATGGATGAAAACCTGGCTGGTAATCAAAGTTTGGTTAATTATTACCCGCTGTTCGTTTTGTTTGGTTCGGCCCCTGATGAATTACAGAAATCGATTGATGAATTCAGAAAAATATCGGCCAGTTTTGGTGTATCACCGATTGTAGAGACATTTGCATCCAAGGTATCGTGGTTTGCGCAAATCCCGGGGTTTGACACATTCCCACGCACATTTAAATTACTTTCACGCGCGGCGGCAATTTCAATTCCAATGTCAACCCAGCCACGCGGTGTTGAAAATTCAGACTGGGGTCCGGGATCATTGGTTGTATTTCCAACTGCCCAGGGAACACCATACCAGTTTCAATTCCATGTATCTGACAAGCCTGCGGCGGTTGCGCACACACTTACCATTGGGCCAACAGGTGGTGGTAAGACAACTTTATTCTCGTTCCTTATTGCGCAATCATTGCGTCACCCGAAATTAAAGGCATTTTTCTTTGACCGAAACAAAGGGGCCGAGATATTTACCCTGGCCGCTGGTGGTAAGTATATTACTATGCAGGGCAAGGACAAGAATCAAGATTCATCGATTATTGATTTTAATACGCGCCTGAACCCGTTAAAGATGCCTGATACGGCGGCAAATCGCGCATTTTTGCGTCGCTGGTTTGCAATTATTTCGGGACAAAATGATCCAGCATCTGCCGATGAAATCGCGCGCGCTGTTTCAGTGAACTTTGATTATTTGTCTGATAAAGATAAATTGTTAAAGAATCTGTGGGAAAGTTGTTTTTCATCATCTGGTCATATGCGCGCTGCATTAAAAAAGTGGGTTGACCCATTGCAATACGGCGATATCTTTAACGAAAGTTCTGATACATTGGATTTACAATCACGCCTGACAACATTTGATTTTACCGATATATTACAGGACGAAGTTTTGGCACCTGCGGTGATATCATATATATTACACAGAATTAATAATATTACTGTATCTGGCGGTAATCCATCGTTAATTATGATTGACGAAACCGCCCCGATGCTGGAAAACAAAATGTTCCGCGATAATTTTATTACCGGTCTGCAAGAAGGTCGCAAAAACCGCCAGGCATACATGGTTGCATTCCAACGTGCAAATGTACTTGATAAATTGGGAATCGGTGATGTTGTTCGCGGCCAGGCACAAACAGTATTATTCTTCCGTAATCCTGCGGCCGATAGCAATGATTATGCGCATTGGAATCTGAATCCATTGGAAATGGCATTTATCCAGGGCAAGGCATATCCAAACCTGAAACGCGCAGTATTATTATCGCGTCCGGTCACTGGTGAATCCGTGATTTTGAATACAGAACTGGGGGGGCTGGGTAATTTATTAAAATTATTTGAATCAGGACGTTCATCTGTATTATTGGCCGAAGAATTATATAAAATGTATGGTAATAACTTTGTTAATGAATATTTGAAAAAACACGGATAGTGAAAGGCGTTTTATTTATTTTATCTGTATTATTTTGTATGCCGTGTTTGGCAAATACTTGTATTGAATACAAGACAACACCGCGTATCATTATAAATGCCCCAAATTGGACCAAGCAGGTTGTTCAACCAAATACACCAATGGATCTGTGGCATGGTAATGTTGTTGCAACACTGTCTGATAATTACGACATTATTACTGATATAAAACCAACCGATGGTGGGTATTGTATTGTATTGCGCGAAGTAAATGCCGTAATTGGATACAGTGATTTCTTGGTTAATATTGATATTCGGCACACGCCTGATACATGCGCATACAACGCAATTTTATCACATGAACAACAACACATTGATGCGTATTTATCGGTAATAAATGATTTTAACAAGGATTTGCATAATTCGTTATACAGCGCATCTGATTCAATAATGCCTGTATTTGTAAAATCAAAATCAGAAATTGATTCAGTGGTCGAACAAATAAATAATCAATTACAATCGCACCCTGAATTAGTATTGATTAAACAAAAATTAAATGCCGCCCAGGAAATCAAAAACAAACGCATAGATATTGAAAATACGGGCAATGCGCTGCAAAAATGTTTTGATTAAAGTTTATTTATTTTGTTTCGTCCAGGTAATTTTGATATGCCAAACCAAACAGTTCTTGTTTTATTTGTTTAATTGACTTTATCGTGCCATTTACCCTGGTGTATGGCACAGAAACCGCCGTATTGCCAGCATTAAACAAAGATACAGAACCATTACTATTAAATGAAATATTTTTTGGTTCACTGGCATTCTGTATATTTTTAATAATACTGGTTTCTGAATTATTCAAATCGCGTCTTTCTTGTTGGAAAAAGAATCTGTCTGTATCGTTTAATTGAAACATTGGAATATATTGGAACCGTTGTTGTTTTGGATAATAATTTGCCAGTATATTACCCTTTTCAATTAAATCCATCATAAATCTGACCAAGATATTTATGTTATTCTGCATAACATATACGCGTGCATTATGTGACATTGATGGTGTATTGGTGTACCAATTCATAAATTTGATAATAATATTTGGATTTTTTTCATAAAATTCGTCCAATGCCAATGAATAAGTAAAATGCACAGAATTAAATTTCTTAAAGAACTTTTCAAATCTAGCAATTATTTTATCTGAATTTTTGTCCTGAATCCATTTACAATTTGTTCTAAAATCAATTCCAAAATTATAACGCGCGCACAATTCCAGTGTT